>NZ_NRGT01000050.1:0-26996 GCF_002332285.1 Glutamicibacter sp. BW77
TGATCCTGACAGACAGGGTTGGGAACGCATTTCAAAAAACTGACACAAGATAGCACGTCACCCAACTAGGTGCACAGGCCAAATTTTGATGAAATGGATGTCATGAGTGAAGCAAGCCAGCAGGATTTAGCCGCAGCTACCGAGGTACTTTTGCAACTTCGCTGGTCTGATCAGGATGCCCTCGGGCATGTTAATAATGCCCGCATCGTCACGCTGATGGAAGAAGCGCGAATTAGGTGGACGCGCGAAGACGGCAACACCGGACGTTTTGAATATGGGACGGTGGTCGCCTCGATTAATATCGATTACCTGCGCCCGCTCTATTACCAGCCAGAAATGCTGATCCGCATGGGAATTAGCCGCGTGGGAAACAAATCCTTTACCGTGCGCGGGATCGGTTATCAGGATGGCGAGCAGGTCTTCGATTCAACCACGGTCATGGTTCCGTTAGCTCAAGATGGCAAATCCTCACGCCCGCTCAACGATATTGAACGTGGCTGGCTGGGGGAGTCGCTGATTCCAGCGCGCAGTTAAGCCTTGCCCACTGAAAACCAGTGACCCCGAAAGAATCAGCTGATTCTTTCGGGGTCACTGGTTTTTGGCGGTTGGGAAACTTTGCTACTTGGTTTCTTCCGCGGCGTACTCGTCCAAGACTTTTTTGCCGATCTTGAAGGCAACGTTTGCTGCAGGAACCGAACAGTAGATGGCACACTGCAAGAAGACTTCTTTGATCTCCTCTGCGGTCATGCCGTTGCGCAGTGCGGCATGCACATGCATTTCCAGCTCTTCCCAGTAACCGCCGGCAATCATGGCGGTCAGCGTGATGGCACTGCGGGTGGTGCGCGGCAGGCCATCGCGGGTCCAAATGGTACCCCATGCGTAGCGGGTAATCATTTCCTGGAATTCGTCGGTGAACTCGTTCGAATTGTTGGTGGAGCGATCTACGTGTTCACTACCGAGCACCTCGCGACGGACGACCATGCCTGCATCATAGGTGTCGCCGGGCTGACGCTGAGAATCTGACATAAGTTTTTGACCTTTCCCTAGTTGCTGGTGAAGAAATCGACCAGAATGGCGGCGGTTTCCTCGGGTGCTTCGGCCGGGGCTAGGTGCGCGGCGGAGTCAACAACGGCCGCCGTGGCCTTCGGTGCGTTCTCGGCAATAAATTGGGCATCCGCCGGAGGACAGACCTGATCCTGGGCGCCGTTGATGGCGATAATTGGGTCGGTCGTCGTTGCCAGCTGCTCGCGGACATCAAATCCTGCCAGCGCACCACATACATGGGCGTACGCAAAACGATCCGCGTCCTGCAGATTGTGCAGCAGGTCGGTGGAGATGACCGGCTCCTTCTCGATGAAGCCAGGGGCAAACCAACGCTGCGCGGAACCCGTCACCATGGTGGGGGTACCGGCCTTAGCTACGAGTTCTGCTCGCTTCATCCAACCTTCGGGAGTGCCAATCTTTGCCGCGGCGCAGATGCTCGACAGTCCGTTAAAAGTACCTGGGTAATCGACCGCCAGCTGCAATGCGACCGCGCCTCCAACGGAAACTCCGGCGTAGAACAGCTTGCTGCCATCGGTGATGACCCCGTCGGTGCGCAACGCATCGATCATGGTGGTCACTCCGGTGGCCAGCTGGCTCATGGAGAACTCTTCGGTGGAGGGCTTGCTTGCACCATGTCCGGGAAGATCCCACGCAATAAGCTGGAAGTGATCCTTCAGATATGGCACCGCCGGTCCCCATAGTTGCAGGGAAGCGGTACCTAGCGAAGGGCCAACGATAAGGGTTGGGAGTTCTTTGTTGGTGTGAAGCACCGATGGAGTTAGTTGTGGGACTGCCATAATTCCTTCCGTGCCGAATATTCGGCGAGAACGGTTGTAGTGAAACGATCCGCGGCACCAAGGTAGCCGGCCGGATCAAGTAAATCGGAAAGGTCTTTATCGCTCAGATCGTGCGAGGCGATTTCCAAACGCAAAAGCTCACGCAGCGGCAGATCCTCGCTCAGACTGCGACGCACCAGAGCCTGGATGGTCGCCTTGCCGCCGGGCACTAATGGTGCCAGCACCGTGGCCAAACGTTCGGAAAGTATCGCGTCGCCACCCAAGGCAAGGTTTTTTGCAATGGCTGGTTGGTTTACGTTCAGGCCATGTGCCAAAAATGCGCCGTGGGCCGCAGCTCCGGCCGCCAGCCGGGCAAGTTCACGCAACGCACTCCACTCGGCGTGCCAGCCGCCGTCCGGGCGTTCGTCTACAGCAGTTCCCGCGGCGGTAAACAACGTGTTCACCAGCCCTGGGGCGCTCAATGCAGCGTTGCGCAGCAACACCGAACGTACCGGGTTCTGCTTCTGCGGCATGGCTGAGGAACCACCCTTGCCCGCTTCTCGGGGTTCGGATAATTCACCTATTTCAGGTCGGGAGGCGGTGAGTACGTCCGCACCGAAGGTTCCCAGTGCCGCAACGGATGCGGCTAAGACGGAACCAACCTGAACAATGGGCATGCGGTTGGTATGCCAGGGGACGCCGGGATTGGACAGACCCAACAGGCTTGCAAGATCGGCGGTCAGGCTCGCGCTGGTGGCCGAAACCTCGGGATGATCAACAAGGAACTGTTCGAGTGATGCCAGCGTCCCTACCGCACCGCCCCACTGCAGGGACAGTTGCTTCGAGGCGGCATCCAGCTGGGTTTCGGCGCTCAATACCGCGCTTAGCCAGCTGGCGGCCTTCCATCCGAAGGTCGTTGGCAACGCATGCTGGGTCAGCGAGCGGGCAATGCAGACAGTGTCACGGTGAGCCTGAGCAAGCGCGGCTAACCCGGTGGCGGTGTTGCGTAAATTAGTGAGTGTCCCGACCATGGTGCGTGCGAGCACTAGCATCAGGGCGGTGTCGATGATGTCTTGGCTGGTGGCACCACGGTGCAACGCGGCACTAGCCGTTGTCGGGGCGCCATCAGTGCTCAGCAGCTCGCGCATCATCCCGAGCAACGGGATCAGCGCATTAGCACCATCGGGGGTTTTTTCGGCAAGCAGGGCTAGGTCATATCGTTGTACCTGCGCGACTAAGCGCACGGCTTGTGCGTCTTGGGCGGAACATAAGCCGGCATCTGCTTGCACCTGCACCCATCCGGCTTCGGTATCCAACATGGCCTGCACGAACGCCACGTCGCTGGCGGTAGCGGAAGCACCAGTTCCGGCCCAAGCCGGAGAGAGCAGGCCATAATCCACGGTGTCCACACGTCCCTCAATTCTTTGGTGGGTAGGTCTCAAACTTTAGTGCCCGACAACGGGCAAAACCCCGTGGGCGCACCAGCACCGAATTTCTTCGGATGCCGGTGCGCTGACACGGGGCCTGTCATGAGTGCTTAACTCTCGCGTGGGTAGGCGAGGAACACGGTTTCGTCCTCGCCTTGCAAGGGGATATCAAAACGTAATGAGCCGTCTTTTTCGCGGGTAGCAATCAAGGTTTTACGCTGTGCTTCAGTCAGCGAGGACAACAACGGGTCATTGTCCAGAGCCCGTGTGTCCTCGGGCAGATAGATGCGGGTGAACAGACGGTTGAGCAGCCCGCGGGCGAACACGGTCAGCATGATGAACGGGGCTTTGCCGTCTTCGGTGGCGCCCGGATTTACCGTGGTGAAGGTGTAGTGGCCGACGTTGTCCACCGCGGTGCGGCCCCAGCCGGTGAAGGTGTACCCGTCACGAACCAGCGAGCCGTCGCGGGAAACCACGCTTCCGTTCTCGTCTGCCTGCCAAATTTCTAGCAGTGCATCCGGGATAACCTCACCCTTGCCGTCGGTGATAACCCCATGGAGGCGCACCGAATTCGGGTTGGCCTGATTGACCAGTTCGTTGTCCTTTTCAAAAGGCAACGCATAGCCGTAGAACGGGCCAATTGTCTGTCCCGGGGTGGGAGCGAGTTTAAGTTCTGGTGCCTGAGGCATTTAGTGATCTCCCTTTTCGTCTTCCATCCACGTACGGTTTGAGCCGGTCAGGACGATGTCCCAGTTGTATCCGGTGGCCCATTCGTGGCTGGTAATCGAGTGGTCATAGGTTGCGACCAAACGGTCGCGGGCATCCTGATCGGTGATGGCCTGATAGATCGGGTCCAGGCTGAAGAGCGGATCACCGGGGAAATACATCTGGGTGATCATCCGCTGGGTGAAGTCCGTGCCGAATAGCGAGAAGTGGATATGTGCCGGGCGCCAGGCGTTGTGGTGGTTCTTCCACGGGTACGGTGCCGGCTTGATGGTGGTGAACGAGTATTCGCCGTTGGGTCCGGTGATCGCACGGCCCACACCGGTGAAGTTCGGATCGATCGGAGCGGGGTGCTGGTCACGTTTGTGGATGTAGCGTCCGGCGGCGTTGGCCTGCCAGATTTCCACCAGCTGGCCGGCGACCGGACGGCCGTCGCCGTCGAGCACGCGGCCGGCCACGACGATGCGTTCGCCGACTGGTTCACCGTTGTGCTGAATGGTCAGATCCGATTCCAGTGCGTGGACGTCGCGCTGACCGAAGGCAGGGGAGTACAGCTCAATGGTTTCCGGATCCACATGGTGCAGGTTCTTGGTGGGATGGCGCAGCAGCGAGGAACGATACGGGGCAAAGTTGATGCGTGGCTGAGTTTCAGCCTTCTTCCCGGACACCACTTCTTGGCGGTAAGCCTCGTGAATGCTGGTGATCTCGTCGGTGATTTTTTCCTGCGAGTCGGCGGTGGCCGCAGGGTCTAGGACGTGCGAATTCTCGAACGATTCGTCCTTGGTGGTTTCGGTGCTCACTACGTGCTCCTTTCGGAATGGAGGGTTGTTGTTATGCCTGTGGTTTAAGAGTGTGGCCAGCCGGTGTATGACTCTGCCAGGTACTGCTGCCCGTAGCGCGAAGAGGTGACGGTTTCCAGTTCGCCTAGTGCACGCTTGGCCATGAACGGGTCGGCGCCCACCGGAGTATGCAGCATTGACGTCACCCAGTAGGAGAAGTTCTGTGCCTTCCAAACCCGTTTCAGAGCCAGATCCGAATAGCCGCCTAGCAACTTCTCGCTACCCGTGGAGAAGAACGAATCGAGTGCTTCGAAGAGCACCTTCACATCGGCGAAGGCCAAGTTTAATCCCTTGGCTCCGGTCGGCGGCACGGTGTGCCCGGCATCGCCGATCAAGAACATGCGCCCGTGGGAGAGCGGCTCGCGCACGAAGGAACGAAAGCCCAATATGGTCTTGTCGAAGATCTCGCCGGTTTTCAGCTGGAAATTATCGGGGCCATCCACGCGTTTTTGCAGTTCCGACCAGATGCGGTCATCGCTCCACGCGTTCACATCTTCATTGGGGTAGCACTGGAAATACATGCGCTGCACGGTTTCGCTTCGCTGGGAAATAAGCGCAAACCCGTGCGGTGAGTTGGCGTAGATCAGTTCAGGTGCAGATTTTGGTGCCTCGGTGAGGATGCCAAACCAGGCGAAGGGGTAAGTGACTTTAAAGTCTTTGCGCACCGTTTCTGGCATTTGCCTGCGGGCAAAGGAGCGTGACCCGTCGGCGCCGACGATTACGTCGGCGTGAACCGCGAAGAGGGTGCCTTGCGCGTCGGTGAAGCGGAACTTCGGGGTGGAGGTTTCCATATCCAGGATCTCGGTGACTTCGCAGTTAAAGCGAACGTCACCACCGTCGCGCTGGCGGGCTGCTGCCAGATCTACGAAAACCTCGTTCTGTGCGTACAGGGTGACCGTGGCGTTAACGAGATCGCGGAAATCCAACGGATGCGACTCACCGTTGAAACGAAGGTCGATTCCGGCGTGCTCGTCTCCGTGGGTGAGTACTCGCCCGTTGACTCCAGAGTCGGAGAGCATCTTAACTGCTTGCGCTTCGAGAATGCCCGCGCGGTGGGTGTTGCGAATTGTCTCATGGTCGCGCATTTCGACTACCAAGTTGTCGATGCCGGATTTAGAAAGCAGATGCGAGAGCATCAGGCCTGCGGGGCCGCCACCGATGATGCCGACCTTGGTCTTGATGATGCGTGGACTCTGAACCATGGGATCCTGCCTGTCTGTGCGGGACCAGCAGTATAAGAATTCGGCAGCATTGCCGGATTCCCCTTGGTGGTCGAGGATGTGGAACTTCCTCAAGAATGCTGTGGAACCCGGCGGGCCGGCACCAAGAGTCTCAATGAATGAGAAAAGTGAATGGTTGGTTACGCTTCGCGGCTCAGTGCTACACGCCAGAGCAGTCCTGCCGGAATTCCGAAGTCAAAATCGGCGCACCGGCCTTGAGTGATTCGGTGAACGGTCATCGATCTTGGCCGATCATCGCATGGCGCCGAGGCTAGGGGCGCTAAGGGGTATTAGTCAAAAGCAGCGCTCGGGAAATACCTCGGGCCGCGGTGCGTAGCGCCATCGCTGCAGGCTGCAGAGACGTTGAATCGCGGGGAACTACCACCGAAAGCACGGCAACTTGGTAACCGGAATTATCCAGGATCGGTGCCGCCGCGCCGGTGGTCTCGGGATCGATGAACCCGTCAAACGAGGCGTATCCGTTGCGTCTGATCTCTGCCATCTCGGCGCGGAAGTTCGGGTGGGTTGAATTCATGATTTCACGATGGCGGTCCAGGAACTCGCGGATCACTTCTGGGCGGGAAAATGCTAGAAGTGCCATCCCCATGGAAGTGCTGTGCACCGGCATTCGGCCTGCCACGCTGGCTTGGTTGACTACGGAGCCAGGACGGGACAATCGTTCAATGATCAGCACTTCGTCTTGGTGGAGCATTGATAGCTGCGTGTTCTGCCCTAGAAGCTGGTTGATGTCTTCCATAAAAGGTAACGCGGTCTTGCGCAGATCTTGCGTGGTGGTGCTGCGGTTGGCCAGCTCCCACAACCGCAGTCCGAGGCGCACTTGCCCGTCTTTGTCCCGCGCCAGCAGACCATGGCCAACCAGCTCATCGAGTAGCCGATACATGGTGGCTTTGGGAATTTCTGCCCGGCGGGCCAGTGCGATGACGCTCAGTGACTGATTTTCTGAGTCAAATGAATCCAGGATCCGCACTAAGCGATCCAGCATTGAATCCCCGCTGGGCGAATTGGCCATGACCCTACTGTAAACCAGGGTTTTGACGAGTGCCTTTTGCTGTAACACGACGAGGTAACCATACGGCTAGCTGACATTTTCTTAGTACGTTATTCTCAGTGAATTTGAGTTCGCCTCGAAGCGCCAGCAGTAGGCTGAACCCAAATAAGCGAAAGGATCAACCGTGGAAATTACTCCCACTCCGCCTAGTCTGGACTTCGTGGCAACCATCGAAGTTGCGGTAAGCGAGACGATCACCATCGGCAACACCGCGCAAGGCGTGCGCCGGGTCGCTCCGATTCGTGGTGGTAGCGTTAGCGGTCCTCAGATGAGGGGACGCGTATTAGATGCCGGGGCAGACTTCCAACGCTATCCAAGCGCAGATCTTGCCCTGCTCGAAGCGAACTACGTGCTTGAGCTCGATGATGGGCACCGAATTTTGGTCGAGAACCGTGCTGTACGCACGGCTGACCCTGCGGACCTTGAGCGCATGATGTCGGGAGAGCACGTGGACCCGTCCCGTGTTTATTTCCGTTGTGTGCCGGCTCTTTCTGCCGATGAATCCGGACCCTATGCATGGCTGAACCGCACGTTATTCCTTGGCACCGGTGAACGCCTTGCCCAGGGGGTCCGGATCGATGTATTTCGCGTGAGGTAGAGCGACGTGGAGCCTTACCTTTGAGTGGGGGAGTATCAAAACACGTCCGTGATGCGCGCGAAGGGGGTGTTCAGTTTGCGAAAAGCAGGGACTGCCTATGACTCGGTCGGTGAGCCCTCGCATAAGTTTGAGGCTGTGTCCTACAAGGAAGCCATCGCGAACTGGAACGAAATCGTCTTCGACAAGGATGGTAATTTCATTGGCTCGATCTGTGGGCTTGCTGTATCGGATGCGGAATTTGATCAGGACACCGGATGGAAGCCACTCAATCTCGCATACAGCGCCCAGTAGCAGGCGAAATATCTGCTTCGCCTCAGAGCATGTTTGCCGATCAATATCCACGAACTGGAATGTGGGTAAGCTTCTGAACCGAGATCCGGGTATGACTTGGATCTCGGTTCAATTATTTTCTTTCGTGGTCGGGTCTCGGCGTTCCAGCCACTTCGATGAGAAGGGTTGAGCCGACGAGACCTGTGATTTCGCGGGCCTGACGTTGCCGTTCGGGGAAAGGCAGACCTGCAAGCGGGACGGAGGCTATTGATATTCAACGGCAGCGTTTGCGCCGGAGTGGAGGGTGCGTATCGAACCGAGGAATCGTCCAATAAAAAGCAGGGCAGTTGCTCGTGAAGGGGTGTACTCTCATGTCGGAAGATTTATTCCTTGAACGTTGGAGCACCGTAACCGTTGCGGGCTGGTGTCTCAAACTCCTTGCCGGCGTGGTTATGGGAGAAAAATGGATTTTTCTCGGAACAGTCAAAGCAAGCGATATTTATTGATGGTCGCTGGTGCCTGGCATTGGCACCGCCTACGATAAAAATTGCAGAGACCCAACGGTGTACTGTGCCATCGTGTCCGCATTGTATGACCCAATGCCGCGCTAGTTAGATATGCGGGTCGTTAGCCACAGTGTGGACTCTGACTTTAGGAGGACTGCATGGCTGATCACCACGACGCTTCGGACGAATTCAAAGACGAGCTTCAGCCCACGGTGGAACGCAGCCAATTTGGCGTCAGCAAGAAGCCTAAAAATCCTGTTGTCGAAGAATTTCGAGCCCCGATGACCAGCTCAGAACTGAGCAAAGGGCCTGAAGAACTCACGGAGCAACGCGGCACGAAGGTCAACTGGCGCGTTTTTGTGATTTCGTCATTGCTCATCATTGCATTTTCCGCTTGGGCGATGCTCACCCCGGATCATGCCGCTTCGACGATGGCCACTACCGTTGCATGGATTTCGACTAATCTCGGCTGGTATTACGTCCTAACCGTCACCTTGGTGGTGCTCTTCGTTCTGTGGGTGGCGTTCTCGAAGGAAGGTAGCGTCCGTCTGGGGCCGGACCATTCTCGTCCGCAATACAACTTAGTCACCTGGGTCGCGATGCTTTTTGCTGCCGGTGTGGGTATCGACATGTTGTTCTATTCGGTCACCGGGCCGATTACCCAATTCATTGCTCCGCCTGCGGCTGACCCTGAATCCGCGGCCGCGGCCCAGGACGCGGTGGTCTGGACCATGTTCCATTACGGTGTGGCCGGCTGGTCCATGTACGCGCTATTGGGCATGGCCATGGGCTATTTCGCCTACAGGTGGGGAATGCCGCTATCCATCCGTGCGGCGCTCTACCCTCTGTTGGGGAAACGGGTGCGCGGTGCCACCGGGGATGTTATTGATATCTTTGCGCTGGTCGGGACGGTCTTCGGTGTAGCGACCTCCATGGGTATCGGCGTGGTGCTGCTCAACGTGGGGTTCGCCTCGATTTTCGGGTTTTCCGAAGGGTTGGGCCTGCAGATTGCCTTGGTGGTGGTCGCCGTGGTGATGACGATTGCCGCATGCACCTCGGGGGTTGATAAGGGCATCCGGATTATCTCCGAGTTGAACCTTTGGTCTGCCGCGGCAATGATGCTTTACATATTGGTGACGGGAAAAACTTCGTTCCTGCTGACCGCCTTGGTGGAGAACATTGGCCGTTTTATCTTCACTTTTCCCGAACGAACCTTGCAGACCTTCGCCTATCAGGACGATGGTTCTGAATGGATGGCCAGCTGGACGCTATTCTTCTGGGCCTTCTGGTTGGCGTGGGGTCCCTTCGTGGGCATGTTCCTGGCTCGTATCTCGCGTGGACGCACGTTACGAGAATTCGTGATCGCAGCGATTACCGCGCCGGTGCTCTGTGATTTCCTGATCGTGTCCATTTTCGGCAATAGTGCGTTGAAGGTGGTGATGGACGGCAATAGCGGGTTCGCCCAAGAAGCCATCGACTCTCCAGAACATGGTTGGTACAGTCTTTTGGAAATGTTCCCCGGAGCTCCCTTCTTGATTGGTCTTGCCACGCTCTCCGGCCTGCTTTTTTATCTGACCAGCGCCAACTCGGGCGCGATGGTGATGTCTAACTTCTCTTCAACGATTCCCGACCCGTCACAAGACGGACCCAAATGGCTGCGGATCTTCTGGGCTCTGCTGACCGCGTTGCTTACCGTAGCCATGCTCGTGGCCGGGGGCGTCACCACCATGGAACATGCCACGCTGATCTTTGCGTTGCCGGTGACGATTATTGCCTACTTGGTGATGGCTTCGTTCTCCAAGGTATTGCGCATGGAACGAGCCGAACGTGAGGGCCGGATGAATCGCCGGCGGGCTACTGCCGCGCATGGCGGGGCGGCCCCGGATAAGACTTGGCGTCAGCGTCTGGCGCAGCTGCGTTCCTACCCATCCAATAAGCAGGTCGCACGCTACGTGGACAAGGTAGTTCATCCTGCTTTGGAGGATGTGGCCCAGGAATTCATGAAGCTCGGTTACCACGCCGAGCTGACCACCACCCCTAACGAGCAGACCCAGATCGCCGAGCATGCGCTGGTTGTCTATATTCCGGAACACCGTAATTTCCATTATCAGGTGGCAGCGGTGGAAGCTCCGGTCCCAATGTTTGGCGCGCGTTCGATGTCGCGAGAAATCGACGTGTACTTCAGGCTTGAAGTGTTCACTCAAACCGGAACCGAAGGTTATGACGTGATGGGCTTGGACCGCGAGCAGGTCATCAATGACGTACTTGACCGTTATGAAGCGCACCTGTCGTTCTTGAAGTACTCCACCGAACATGATTCCGCCTCGGTGCTGACCCCGCCAAGGCCGGCGACCGGCGTGGTGCCACGCGTTGATGCTGCCGGGCAACCTCACGGTGCTGAGCCTGAAGACCAGGACAAACCGAAGGTGGATTAATCCACGCAACACCTGGAAACCCGCTCAGTCTGCCGTTGCTCAGCGATGGCTTCCGTAGAAGCTCTTTGCTCAAACCTCTTGAAAACGAAGACAATCAACTGCTAAAGTTCATATCACGAACTTAAGTTCACGATGTGAACAAGATATAGCGATGGAGCAGTGGATACATGCAGCAGGCCTACCTATACGACGCAATTCGAACCCCCTTCGGAAAAATTGGCGGAGCGCTTTCCTCCCACCGCCCCGATGACTTGGCCGCGCACGTGGTGCGCGAGCTCGTGGCACGCGCGCCCAAGCTCGATACCAGCTCCATTGACGAGGCAATCTTCGGTAACGCCAACGGTGCCGGCGAAGAAAACCGTAACGTTGCACGCATGAGTACCTTGCTGGCAGGTTTGCCTACCTCCCTGCCGGGCACCACCATGAATCGCCTGTGCGGTTCATCGCTGGACGCAGCCATCGCAGCCACCCGCCAGATCGCCACCGGCGACGCGGACCTGGTACTGCTTGGCGGAGTCGAATCCATGAGCCGTGCCCCATGGGTACTGCCAAAGACCGAGCGTCCCTTCCCGATGTCCAACCTCGAGCTGGCCAATACGACCTTGGGCTGGCGCCTGGTTAACCCGGCCATGCCCGGTGAGTGGACCGTGTCCTTGGGTGAAGCCACCGAACAGTTGCGCGAAAAGCACAACATCTCCCGTGAAGACCAGGACGCATTCTCGGCCCTGTCCCACCAGCAGGCAGCGGCCGCATGGGACGCCGGTAAGTATGACAACCTCGTCGTTTCGGTTCCACCAGCGAACAAGCGTGGAACCGAGCTGACCCGCGATGAGACCATTCGCGCGGATTCCACCGCAGAATCCCTGTCCAAGCTACGCACGGTGTTCCGCACCGGCGAGAATGCCACGGTCACCGCGGGCAACGCCTCGCCAATGAACGACGGCGCCTCGGCAGCCTTCATCGGGTCCGCCCGCGGCGGCGAGCTACTGGGCGCAGCGCCGTTGGCGCGCATCGTCTCCAACGCTTCTTTTGCCTTGGATCCACAGTTCTTCGGCTTTGCCCCGGTAGAGGCAGCAAATAAGGCATTGGCCAAGGCCGGTCTGAAATGGACCGATATTTCCGTAGTTGAGCTCAACGAAGCCTTTGCCGCGCAGTCCCTTGCCTGCATCCGCGCTTGGGATATCAACCCAACCATCGTCAATGCTTGGGGAGGGGCTATCTCGATCGGCCACCCGCTGGGTGCTTCGGGATTGCGCATCCTCGGTACCGCTGCACGCCGTCTGCAAGAATCCGGTCAGCGCTACGGTGTCGCAGCAATCTGCATCGGTGTTGGCCAGGGGCTGGCAGTAGTCATCGAGAACGAAAACGCTACCAAGTAGTCCAACTGCTTCGGTCCCCAAATCTTTAGAAAGGCAGAAACATGGCACCACGTATAGCCAACTCGGCGGCGGACGCCGTCGCCGAAATCAAGGACGGCTCCACCGTCCTAATCGGTGGCTTCGGCAACGCCGGCCAGCCGATGGAACTGATCGATGCACTCATGGAGTGCGGCGCCAAGGACTTGACGGTCGTGAATAACAACGCCGGGCAGGCTGACGCAGGCCTCGCGTTGTTGATCAAGGAACGCCGGGTGAAGAAGATTATCTGCTCCTTCCCCCGCCAGTCGGACTCGTGGCACTTTGATGAGGCCTACCGCGCCGGTGCGATCGAGCTGGAACTGGTTCCGCAGGGCAACTTGGCCGAGCGTATCCGCGCCGCAGGTGCCGGCATCGGTGGTTTCTTCACCCCGACCGGTTACGGCACGCTGCTGGCCGAAGGCAAGGAAACCCGCGTCATCGACGGCAAGGGCTATGTGCTCGAAACCCCGATCAATGCGGACTTCGCACTGATCAAGGCGCTGAAGGCCGACACCATGGGCAACCTGGTGTACCGCAAGACCGCGCGTAACTTCGGTCCGATCATGGCCACCGCCGCCAAGCAGGCCATTGTGCAGGTGGACGAGGTCGTCCAAGCTGGCGACCTGGATCCGGAGAACGTCATCACCCCGGGCATCTATGTAGATACCGTTGTGGCACTTGGAGGGAACAAATAATGAGCAACTACTCCAACACGCAAGAAAAACTCAGCCGCGACGACATGGCTCAGCAGGTTGCCGCGGATATTCCGTCCGGCGCCTTTGTGAACCTGGGCATCGGCCAGCCGACCAACGTGTCCAACTTCCTGACCAGTGAGCAGGGCGTGACCCTGCACACCGAAAACGGGATGTTGGGTATGGGGCCGGTAGCCACCGGGGATGATATCGATGAAGATCTGATCAATGCGGGCAAGATTCCGGTGACTGAGCTTCCCGGAGCTTCCTTCTTCCATCACGCAGATTCCTTCGCGATGATGCGCGGCGGACACTTGGATGTCTGCGTACTTGGAGCCTTCCAAGTTTCCGAGGCTGGCGACCTGGCCAACTGGCACACCGGTGCCGAGGGCGCGATCCCTGCCGTCGGTGGTGCCATGGATCTAGCCATCGGTGCGAAGCAGACCTGGGTGATGATGAGCCTGTTCACCAAGACCGGTGAATCAAAGCTTGTCGAAGCACTGAGCTACCCGGTCACCGGTCTGGGTTGTGTCTCGCGGATCTACACCGAAGTGGCAATTTTTGAATTGCGCGGCGGGAAGGTCTTCGTGCGTTCCTCGCACGGAATCAGCTTCGAAGAACTGCAGTCCAAGCTGCCGGTTGAACTGACCAAAGCCTAAAACACAGTAGATTAGTGGGGGTGCTTTACCAATATTTTGTGTAAGGCACCCCCACTTTTTCAATACCAGCGGGCCGTGATCACGGCTTGTGCAAGGAGTCCCGTGAGCGAGCAGGCCGCAACTACTACGTCCGTGCAGTCTTTAGCGCGCGGACTTCAGGTGATCAGCAGCTTTGATGCTGAGCACCCGTCAATGACGCTCTCAGAAGTTGCCGTGCTGACCGGGCTGTCGCGCGCCACCGCGCGCCGATTTTTGCTGACCTTGCAAGATCTTGGTTATGTTCGCTCGGACGGCAAGTACTTCGAACTAACCTCCAAGGTCTTGCAACTGGGATACGCCTATCTATCCAGTGCTACCTTGCCGCAGCTGATCGAGCCGGTGTTGGAAGAACTGTCGGCCAAGGTGCATGAATCGGCCTCGGCCTCGGTGCTTGACGGTTCTGACATTGTTTATATTGCCCGCGTCCACACCCGCTCGATAATGCGCGTGGGTATCTCGGTCGGTACCCGCTTCCCGGCGGTGAACACCTCCATGGGCAGGGTGCATTTGGCTTACCAGCCTGCACAGGTGCAACAATCCGTGCTGACCGCAGGCATCCACTCGGTCACCGGATTGGGGATCGATAACCGTGAGGAAATGCTCCAGGAATTGGAAAAGATTCGCACGCAAGGTTTCGCGGTGGTAGATCAAGAACTGGAAATTGGGTTGCGTTCGGTGGCTGTGCCCGTTTTTGGTTCGGAGCACACGGTGCTGGCCGCATTAAACGTGTCCATGAGTGTGCGCCCGAATACGACGGAAACGGCCGAGCAGTCCGCGCAGAAGTTCTTGCCTGAACTATTAAACGCGGCGCAACAGGTGCGTGAAGCCTTGGCGGCAAGCCGCTGAGCATTACTGTTCACTTTGCCTTTGAGTCGGGTGAGCGGTTGACCATCAGAAAATTGATTGTATCTTCAACTAATTCCTGTATGGTTGTTATATCGGAGATTTTCCGTGGCAACGCGCCTGTGCGAGCTTTGCATTTTCCGGGCGCGACCCGGACGTCATTATGAGGAGTTGAGCCGCCATGGGCAAAATGTTGAGCGACGTGCGATCCGAGAAGTGGAATCGCACCCCGGATTCCGGAGCAGTGTTGATTTTCCTGCATGGTTTCGGCTCCAACGAGAATGACCTCTGCTCGCTTGAAGCGCCGCTAGGTCTGAACTTGCAGTGGGCTTCGCTGCGAGCCCCCGTGGAACTGGGGCAAGGCGGCGCGGCCTGGTTCCAGATCACCACCCCGGGAGTGCCCGATGCGGCTCCGGTAGAAGCCGCTACCGAGGCTATCTGGGCCTGGATCGACGCCAATCTGGATCAGACAACGAAGATCATCCCCATCGGCTTCTCGCAAGGTGGCTTGATGGCAAGCCAGCTGCTGCGAACTCGTCCGGAACGCGTGCTGGCCACTACGATCCTTGGCGGTTTTGTCCTCGGTGGCGAGCAGCCGGCGGACGCTATACTCGCCGAACAGCTTCCGCCCGTATTTTGGGGCCGCGGCACCGAAGACCGCGTGATCGCTCCGATAGCTATCGAGCGCACCACCGAATTCTTGCCTCGGCACTCGACCTTGACGCAGCGGACTTACCCTGGGTTGGCTCACGGTATCAACATGGATGAGCTGAACGACGTGCGCAATCATGTCGCCTCGCGCCTAGGTGCGCTGCAGGGCGACGAGGCCTGAGCCGGTCGCCTCTTTTGGTGAATGGCATTCCCAGCTTCGGCGCCAGTCGCAAGGGTAATCTGGTGCCATGGCTACGCTGAATCAAACGCTGGACGAAGTACGCGAGGCGATCGCAACACTGCACCGCGCAGTGGTGCACGACCGGGATTCGCGGCGCTCCCACATGGCCGATTGGCTCGATTCACTTTTCGCGGACATCGAAACCCCGGCGCAGCTGCGCGAATCGGCTAACGAAGCCTTGAAGCTTTACCGCGGAGGCATGGGGTCATTTCAGGACGTGGGTACTGCCGTGATGGCCCAGGCCGTAGACGGGCTGCACGCTGCTTTGGGTGCCGCCCGTTCGGCGGCGCTGCGCAACTAACCGCGTAGCTGGCCACCTTGGGGTGAACCGGCTATTGAATATGCACTTGGATGAGTTCAGCTAGACCGCGACGGTCTCTTCGACTTCCTTGATCGTGGCCTTCTCGTTGGCCAAGCGGGTATTGCGCACGCTCCAAGTGTGGGTCAAAATAATCAAGGCCGCACCGGGAACGAGCCACAAGATGAGTCGCAAAATATCCATGCCAAGTGCTTGGTCCGGGAAGTAGACCAGGGTCTGCACCGCGTGCAACCACCCCGCCCCGTTCCAGAAAGTGTTCAGTGCGCCGTAGAACCCCGGCTGCATTTCTGGTTGAAAAATCCCGCCAGAACTGGTGAAATTCAAGGCGACGAAGCACAGGGTCAGTGCCGGTGTGGTCCAGTGCCGCAAAAGTGGATGCAGGCCTAGGCCTAGCAGGGTGATGCCTGCCGCGTAGACCCATGAAATCAGCCAGATGCCGGCAAAGTGACTGTTGATGATCTGATATACCGGTCCTGCAATTACCACCGCAATCGTGGCTACCACGGCAGCCGCGACGGCGGCCATAAGAAAGCGAATCGGAAGCTTGACCTTGCCCATGAAGCCAGCGAGCGGAACCGCGCTGGCATAACCGCCGATACTGAGCGCCACTAACAAGAAGAATAGCCCCTGTCCGGTGGTGTCTTGTTCCCCGGTAGGAACCACATCTTCGATGTGGAATCGCTGGTTCTGCTCAAAGGCTAGATTCATGAAGATCTTCTGGGCAATATTGAGCGAGGTTTCCGACGCCGCGCTGGAGGCAAAGAGCGTTGCCGTGGAATCCTTGGTTTCGTAGGCCGTCACGATTTCTCGCTGTGCTACAAGTTCCTTGGCGGTCTGCGCGTCGGCGACGGTGCGCACGTTCAGAGCTCCGTCGGCCTTGTCCTGGAGGGACTGGGCGAAGACCTTGATCTGTGCGGAGTCGCCAACCACCGCCACCTGTACGTTGTTAGGGGTGGGTGCATGGAATGCGCCCAAGTAAAACAAGCCCATCACCGCGCAGAGGAAGAATGGGATCAGCATGGTCAAGACTAGCTTTTCCCAACCAAGCTTCGCGGGCTTAGCTGCGGGGGACTTCTTCGGTGCGGGCGTGCCTGCGTGCTTGGAGGAAGGAATTTTAGGCGGGGTGGTATCGGTGAGAGTCATCAAAATTAAAGATTACTCTTAATGTTGCATTATGCAACATTGAGATTTGATCTTTGCGCCACGTACTAGACTCGAACTATGGGCAGGGAACAGCGCGAGACCGATATTCAATCCGTCTACCACCACATGCAAATGATCACCCGACGTGCCAATGCGCGTGCCCGGCACCTAGCCGAACCGCTGAGCCTGGTGGAACATTCACTCCTGCGATTTATCGCCGATACTCCCGGAACCAGGGCCACCGATATTGCCGAGGCGTTCGCACTGAACCGCTCGACGGTCTCCCGGCAGGTTGGCACGCTGCTGGACCTGGGCTATGCCGCCTATGACGATGCCGAAGCGGGCCGCGGTCGGGTGCTAGAACTAACGGATTTAGGGCGCAACCGGTTAGCGGAATCCGCCGCCGTGCATCGGGCCGCGGTCCGCGAACGCTTGAAAGACTGGAGTGAAGAGCAGATTTCCTCATTCGCCGCCGCATTAAGCCGTTACAACGTGGCTGATTCGCAGTAGCCACGAGTATGCCTTACCAACGGGTTGACTAAGCGATCCGGGTGAAGCGTGGACCTTTATAGCCATCACGTTCAATCACTTCGTCGAACATCGACAAGGGGCGTGCCCAGAAGCTGTAGTCATCGTAGAGCTTGCGGTAGAAGACCAGTGGCTCTTCGGTTTCGCTATGCCGGCCCACGGCCAGCACCTCATAGCGTTGGCCCTTAAAATGTTGGTAGATACCAGCTTCAACGCTCATCGTTCAGCCTTCCTAGTGCAAAGATCATTAGCGTGGACCGTGGCCGGTGCCGCCGCTGCGCTGAGTCAGCAGGTGCTCCAAAATTGGGTCCAGCACGGCCAACCCGTCCTTCACCCCGCCGGTGGAACCTGGCAAGGTGATCACGAAGCAGTCCCCGGCGAACCCGGCGACCCCGCGGGTAATGATGGACAGCGGTGTTGAGGCTTCGCCGCGGCGGCGAATGGCCTCGATAATTCCGGGCAACTGCACGTCGAGCAACGGAGCCACCATTTCGGGGGACTGGTCATCGGGGGAGACCCCTGTCCCGCCGGTGATGATCACTACTTGGACGCCACGAGCCAGCAACTCATCTACGGCAAAACGCACCGGCTGCCCATCGGCAACTACCTGTGGTTCACCGGTTTCAAAACCATGCTCGGTCAGCCACCCGGCAATCAGTGGCCCGGTCTTATCCGCCGCGGTTCCTGCTGCGGCACCGGTGGAGGCGACAACCACCGCAGCGCTACGGTCAGTCTCCACGAACCCAGTCACCGCTCTTGCCACCAGACTTAGCGACTACCTTCACCGAGCGGACCTCGGCATGCTTGTCCACGGCCTTGACCATGTCATAGAGGGTCAAGGCGGCCACGCTGGCGGCGGTTAAGGCTTCCATTTCCACCCCGGTGACACCCTTGGTGGTCACCTGTGCGGAAACGCGCACGGCCGAATCCTCTGCTGTGAAATCAATGGACACTTTGGAGATGGGTAGTGGGTGGCACAGCGGGATCAGTTCCCAGGTGCGCTTGGCGGCCATGATGCCGGCGACTCGGGCGGTGCCTAGTGCTTCGCCCTTGGGCAGGTTTCCGGTCATCAGCATTTTAATGACTTCCGGGCGGGTAACGAAGATGGCCTCGGCGGTAGCTACACGCTTAGTGACAGCTTTGTCGCTGACATCGACCATATGGGCGCTGCCGTCTTCGCGTAGGTGGGTGAGTTTCTCAGACATTCATTCTCCAAATTTCAACACTTTGCCCGGCGGTCAGTTCGCTGACTCCTACCGGGATGTGCACCAGCGCGTCGGCGCGGGCCAGGTCGTGAACCAGATGGGAGCCTGGATCCAAGATGGTGACCTGACCCTCGCGGAGCAGTGCTCGGCGCATCTGGTGTTTATGTTCCGGGGAGCTCACCGTTTGTGCCAATGGATAGTGCTCCGGTTGTGGTTCAGGCAATCCATTGAGCACGCGCAGTAACGGGGTGAGGAATAGTTCAACCGAGAGTAGTGCGCTGACCGGGTTGCCCGGGAAACACAGCACTACGGAGTGCTCCAGCCGGGCGAAGCCCTGTGGCCCGCCTGGCTGGATGGCCACATGGTGGAAATTACCTCCGCGTCCGGCGAGCGCCTGCCGGACCACTTCGTAAGCCCCCGCGCTGATCCCACCAACGGTGAGTATCAGATCGACTTGTTCTTGGAGCTGGTCGATAGCCACCGCGAACCGGTCTGGGGCATCGGGCAGCTGGAGGGTGCGCACATCCACACCGTAGCGGCGCAGCAGGGCCGCGAGCATCGGGGAGTTCGCATCAGGGATCTGGCCTTCGGCCGGGTTGGGGCCGCCCAGCTCGTCCCCGGTGGTGCACAGTGCTACCTTCAGTGTCCGGCGCACCGGGATTTCGGAGAGGCCGCTGGAGGCCAGTGCGGCGATCATGGTGGGGGTTAGCCGGGTGCCCGCAGGGGCTACCAAGGCTCCGGCGCCCAGATCCTCGCCGGCCTCGCGGATGAACCGGCCTGGTTTACTCGGCGCGGTGAACGTAGCCTGCCCGGACGGGGTGCCTTGGTGCGCCCGAACCAGATCCGGGAAGCTTCCGGTACTGCTTTCTTCCACGGGGATGATGGTGTCCGCGCCCTCGGGAATCATCGCCCCCGTCATGACCGGGCTGACGCTGCCCGGTAGCAGGGTGATCCGGCGATCCCCGGCGGCTGCGGTGAATCCTAGGGGCAGGATCACCGGGCAATCAGCGGAAGCAGAAGCCAACTCTGCGCTGCGTGCGGCATAGCCATCCATCTGCGAATTGGTGAAGGCAGGGATGGGCAGGGCAGCGAACAGGTCTTCGCTGGTGACCCGATCGCAGAGTTCGGTGCTGGTCACCGCAAGCAACTGCGTGCCGAGATTGCTGAAGACCGGGCCGAGCAGTTCTGCGAGTTCGGCGCGATGGGTTTGAAGGGTGCAGGACATGGATTATCCGCCCGCAAACGGGGGAAGCACATCCACGGTCAGTTCGTCGGCCGAGCCCAGTTCGCCGGCATCGCGGCGTACCACGCCATTGATCAGGAAGCTTCCGGCACGCAGCACCTGGGCCATCGCCGGGCCATAGGCTTCGGCGAGCTGTGCACGCAGCTGGGACAGGGTTTCGGGCCGATCCCAGGTCTCCTGTTCGGTGCCCGCGGCCGCCGCTGCGGCCGCGAAGTAGCGTATCGTAATCTTCGACATGACTTCATGCTATCGCGCCAGCGGGCGGAGGATCCGATTATGAGCGAAGGCTACTTTCCCGCCCTCGTTGCCCCGGGGGCCGAACTGAGCGACGAGCAGGCCCAACGCGCCGCGCGCCAGCTCTCGCTGCCCGGATTCGACTCCGTCTCCCAGCGCCGGTTGGCCGCAGCCCGGGTGCTGGTCATCGGCGCAGGCGGGCTGGGCAGCGCGTGCATCCCGTATCTAGTCGGGGCCGGAGTAGGCACCATCGGTATCGTCGATGACGACGTGGTGGAACTGTCCAACCTGCACCGCCAGATCACCCACACCACCGCGAATATCGGGGTGGCCAAAACGGCCTCGCTGGCCCAGGCAGCCGCCGCGCTGGATCCGAACGTACAGATTATCGAGCACAACCTGCGTCTTGATTCATCCAACGCGTTATCGATCTTTGCGGATTATGACCTGGTGATCGATGGCAGCGACAACTTCCCGACCCGCTACCTGTCCAATGATGCCGCGCAGCTCACTGGCATTCCGCTGATCTGGGGATCGATCCTGCAGCATCACGGCCAGGTCTCCGTCGCCTGGCATGAGCTCGGTCCGGGCTACCGCGACCTCTTCCCGGTGCCGCCCGCGCCGGGCACGGTGCCGGACTGCGCCGCCGGGGGAGTGCTGCCTGGATTGTGCGGAACCATCGGCTCGCTGCTGGCCACCGAAGCGTTGAAGCTGATCGCCGGAATCGGCAAGTCGCTGGTGGGCAAGGTGCTGATCTATGATGCGCTGGCCGCCAGCACCCGCACCCTGGAATATTCGTGTGACCCGCAAGCCGCAGAAGTCACCGAGCTGATCGACTATGTGCTCTTCTGTGCCGGTGCGCTGCCCGAGGTGCGGGGAATCGATGCCACTGCGCTCGCCGAAGCACTTGCCGGTACCGATGCTCCGGTACTGCTGGATGTGCGCAATGACGATGAGCGGGCCGAGCATCATATTGCCGGTTCGCTGTTCATGCCGTTGCCTGAACTGGAAGCAGCTATCGAAGCTGGCGCGGCACTGGATCAGGTTCCTGCGAGAGTGACCGTGTACTGTGCCCGCGGGCCGCGCTCGCAGCGTGCCGCAGCGCTGCTGGCCGGCCGCGGCATCGACGCAAACTATCTTGAGGGCGGAATTCCGACCTTGGCCGCGGTGGCCCCGAATCTGCTGGCCGCACCCTCGAAGACTGAAGGAGCCTCATTATGAGCTATGCCCTGATTACCGAAGAACCGATCGACGAGGCGGCGGTGCGAGCCGCGGTGCAGTCGGATACCGCCGGGGCGGTGGTGCTCTTTCACGGGATCATCCGCAACCATGATGGTGGCCAGCCGGTGAACTCGCTGGATTATTCGCATCACCCGCAGGCTCAGGACTTCTTGGAGAAGATCATCGCCGAGGAAGAGGCGCGCACCGGGCTGAAGCTCTCGGCCGTGCACCGGGTGGGTCCGCTGAAGATTGGTGATGCCGCGTTGGTGGCTGCCTCTGCTGCGGCTCACCGTAAGGAGGCGTTCGACGCGATTGAGAACCTGGTGGAGCGCATCAAGGCTGAGGTGCCGATCTGGAAGAAGCAGCACTTCGCTTCCGGTAGTTCCGAATGGGTTGGACTGTAACCGTTTTATCCTCGGTCGCAGCCGTCTGGGCTGTTCACGTTTGATTTATTTGTCATTATTGAACGTAAGGTGCGCTGGCGCGTGCAGGATGGGTCTGCTAGAAGTAGGTGAATTGATTACGACCCGGATTTCCACAAAAGTCAGCGCCGCGAGTTGGGTATCCGTTGGCTAAATGTGTCTCGCAACGGATAGTGGCGTCACGATTTTACGTAATTGGTTGCAGCACATGGTTGCGAGAAAGTCCTAGCTTTGAGTTATCAGGGATTTTAAGCTGAAGGAGCGGTGCACGCCGAGACGTCTTGCAACCCTTAGGTTGTGAGACGTCTGAGAAATCAATGTGGCGGATCTGGATTCTGCATTGGCAGATAGAATCTGTTTATGTCCATCTCTGAATTAACCCCGAGTGCTCAGAAATATTTGAAGGTCGTGTGGAGTTTGTCTGAATGGACTTCTTCCCCTGTAACTCCTTCGTTAATTGCTGATCGTGTGGGGTTGAGGTTGTCCTCGGTGTCGGAGGGTATCCGTAAGCTTTCCACGCAGGGATTCTTGGAGCATGCACCATATGGCTCGGTGGAGCTAACAGAGTCAGGCCGTCGCTATGCTGTGCAGATGGTCCGCAGGCATCGGCTGTTGGAGACTTTTCTTGTCGAGGTGCTGGGGTATTCCTGGGATCAGGTGCATGATGAGGCTGAGAATCTGGAACATGCGGTGTCTGACTTCATGGTGGAGCGGATCGACGAATTACTGGAGTTTCCCTCGCGTGATCCCCATGGCGATCCGATCCCTTCGGCGTCAGGCGCGGTGGATTCGCCAGCCGCTGTCCCACTTAGTGATGTTGGAGCGGGGCAGGATGTAAGTATCGAGCGGATTTCTGACGAGGACCCTCAAATGCTGAAGTTCTTTGAAGATCATGGGTTCTGCATTGGGAAAAAGCTGTCGATCAGTCAAGGTGCCCCATTTTCGGGGGTATTGGAAGCTCGGATCTCAGGGGCCAAAGAATCTGTGCTTCTTGGCGCTGCAGCGGTCAAGGCACTGTATGTATCCATTGATTCACAGGATGCAATAGGTTCATAGGCGACGGGAGAGAACCCAGAGGCAGGCAACTGATCCGAGGGGTCGCCGGCCTCTGGCTTCCCTTTACTCTTTAATTGGGGCTGTGCTGTAGCCGGGATTCGTTGCGGGTCCTATGATACCTAGCTAGTTTGGCGCTGATTAGTCCATGTTGTGGGCTGAAGAGATATGCCAGGAAGAAAGCGGCGCCTTGGCTGAGGACGACCATGCCCCCGGAGGCTGTGTCGAAGTAGTAGCTCGCATACAATCCTATAACGGCGCATAGTGCCGCGATGAGTGGGGCGATCATCAGCATTCTGCTGAAGCGGTTGGTTAGTAGGTATGCGGTTGCTCCTGGGATGATGAGCATGGCGACCACAAGGATGACTCCGACTGCTTGTAGCGCTACGACCGCTGTCGTTGCTAGAAGTGCTAAGAGCAGTGCCCCGAGTAAACGTGGGTTCAATCCAATGGCGTGGGCATGGGTTGGATCAAAGGCGTAGAGAGTGAAATCCCGGCGTTTGGTGAGGAGTATCGCCAGGGTTAGGACACCGAGGATGATGATTTGTGCCAGATCTGTCCATGAGACGCCTAGTAGATTTCCGAAGATGATGTGGTTCAGGTCAGTGTGCGCTGGGGTTACAGAGATGAGGACTAGTCCCAGGGAAAAGAGTGTGGTGAAAACGATTCCGATGGCGGCGTCTTCTTTTACTCTGCTGGTGTCTCGCACAATGCCGATGAGCAGCACTGCGAGGAATCCGAAGATTACCGCTCCTAGGGCAAAGGGTGCGCCGACAATATAAGCAAGGACAACACCGGGGAGCACTGCGTGCGATACCGCGTCTCCCATGAGGGACCAGCCGATGAGGACAAGCCAGCATGAGAGGACCGCGCAAACTACTGATGCGGTCAGCGTAGTGATCAAAGCTCGAAGCATGAATTCATAGCTGAGCGGTTCGATGAGAAGGTCGATTAGTTGCACAGTTATCCTTTTGCCAGCACGTCAAGTCCGAAGGCCATAGCCAGATTCTCAGGTTGAAGGACGTTTTCTGGAGAAGAGTGCATCAGCACTCGGCGCATAAGAAGGATGGCCTCGTCTGCTAGTTCGGGTAATGCTTGTAGGTCGTGAGTCGACACCACAACGGTGGCACCTTTATAGGCAAGTTCGCGGATTAGACGGGTGATTGTTGCTTCGGATCGTTTGTCCACTCCTGCGAATGGCTCGTCGAGGAGCAGGATCTTCGCTTCTTGGGCGATGCCGCGAGCAACGAACGCGCGTTTTTTCTGCCCTCCGGAAAGCTGGCCGATTTGCCGGTCAGCGTATTGGGTGAGCTCCACTTTTTCTAGTGCTTCGTTGACGGCTTGATGGTCGGCAGTCCTAGCACGGCGCGTGAGTCCCATCTTTCCGTAACGTCCAGTCATGACGACTTCGCGCACGGAGAGTGGGAATGCCCAATCGATGTCTTCATGCTGCGGGACGTAACTGATTCCTGCACGTTTGCGTTCTGCAGCAGGATTATGGGAATTAACCAAAACTGTTCCTGTGACGGGGTGAACCAGGCCCATGATGGTCTTGAATAAGGTAGATTTTCCCGAACCGTTCATGCCGATCAGAGCACAGACCCGGTGTGGATTGATATCCAGCGTTACTTGCTCTAGTGCTCGTATCGCACCGTATTGGACAGTGACATCTTTAAGCGAAATAGCTGGGGGCATTAATTCTCACCAGTCAATGCGTCGATAATCGTTTGCGTGTCGTGACGGATCAGCTCTAAATAGGTAGGCACAGGACCGTCTTTTCCGGAGAGGGAATCCACATAGAGGGTGCCACCGAATTTGGCATCGGTGGCTTCGACGACCTGCTGCATGGGCGCGTCAGACACTGTGGACTCGCAGAAAACTGCGGGTACTTGGTTCGTGGTGACGAATTCGATGGCAGAGGTTATCTGCTGGGGTGTTGCTTGCTGCTCCGCGTTGACGGCCCAGATGTATTTTTCGGTTAGATCGGTGTCTTTGGCAAGGTAGGAAAAAGCTCCTTCACAAGTGACGAGTGCTCGTTGGCTCTGGGGCAGATGGGAAAGTTCAGTGACTAGCTCGTCATGCACTTCCTGTAATTCCTCTTTGTATGCTGCTGCATTACGCGCGTATTCATTGGTATTTTCAGGGTCAAGAGTGCTGAATGCCGAGGCCATGTTATCGACGTAGACCTGTACGTTTAGCGGGCTCATCCAGGCATGGGGATTAGGTTTTCCGGCATGCTCGTCTTCGGTGATATCGATTGGTTCGACACCGTCACTGACAACAGCGTGGGGCACGTCTAAGCCCTCGACGAATTGGCCGAACCATGCTTCGAGATTCATTCCGTTATCCAGGATCAGGTCAGCTTTCGCAGCTTTGCTGATATCGCCCGGGGTGGGTTCATAGCCGTGTATTTCCGCTCCGAATTTCGTAATGGATTCGATCTGCAGGTGGTCGCCGGCGACGTTTTCAGCGATATCGGCTAGTACGGTGAATGTGGTTAGGACCACCGGTTTCTTTTCTTGAGTTGTGGCGTAATTTTGCGGGGAAGTGGTGCAGCCAGTGAGGAGGAGAGCTAGGGCTCCTGCGCTAATAGCAAGGGAAAAGCGTGGGCGGAATGAACGTGGAGATCTGGGCATAGGATTGCCTTTCGATCGTAGGTTTACGGCTGAAGAATCTAGAGTGAGCTCATGAGTGATGGCGGGGTCTCAGGGGGTGGCCCTGCGCGATGTGCAGCTGAGGCGAATCGTTCTAATTTGGTCGGGTTTTCGCCGCGGCAGTAAATGCCGACTAGTCGCAGGAAGTAACGCACTACAGTTGCAGGGTCGGTGGAGGAACCCAGTAGTGACTGCGCTTCGTGGTGCTTGGACTCTTGCGCGGCGCGGAACAATGCGACGGCTTCGATCCAGAGTCCGTCGTTGGTTCGTTGTGAAGCATTATGTTGCATGGGTAGAACTCTAATGTTCGGTACACCGAAGTTCAAAATATTACTTGTTAGGTCGAGGGCCTTTCTGAAGCATGGATAATGCATAATTATGCAGAATGTCGGTTGTAGCCTGTGCTTGGATGTTGGTATCGCCGAGGCATTTCATGGTCGAAGTTTGAATGGTTGAGCCCATAGCCAGATGGGATCGGGGCGATCTAGGGGTGCGGTGGGGCAATACCCGTGGAGTGGCTAATCTTTCGACACATAGTTTATGAAACTGAGTTTTGCGACGAAATATCCTCGAAAATCTGTTGAGTTCTCAATCGTCGAGGATTTCCACTCAACCTGGCGCATGACTGTGTCACAAACGACCGTTTTAGGAACTGTCGAATGGTCTTAGTGCTCCTCCCATAGAGTCAGATGTATTTAGGTAAGAGACGGTGGTCAGTTTTGGTTTCTGGTCTGTTATGATGATGTCATCATGATCAGCCCGCTCGCCTTATGGCTCGGGCTGATTTTCTTTAACAGGGAAGTTCATGGCTCAATACACTAAAAAGTGGCTATCGGTAGAAGAGCAGCTCGCGAAGCTAGAGCTTAATGGTGTGCTGATTGGTGATCGTGAAGCGGGGATACAGCTACTGAGGGCTGTGGGGTATTACCGTCTGACAGGGTACTTGTATCCCTTCCGCGATTCTCGTTTTGTCTATGAGGCGGATGGTCGAGAACGTGTCCAGGTGTTGAATACCTACCGCAGGGGTACCTCGCTGGAACATGCTAGAAAACTCATTGATTTCGATCGAGCCTTGCGAATTCTGGTGTTGGATGGCATCGAGCGCATTGAAATTTCGTTGCGCATGCAACTTGGGTATGTCTTGGGTAGGAAGTCGCCATTCGCGCATCTTGACGCCACCCAATTCGTTTCTTCGTTTACGACTAGCGAAGCCGAAGCCGGGGGAGTCATTTGGCCGAGTAAGCATGAAGTACTCATCACTCGGACGCGGGAACGGCAAAGTAGTTCAGATGAGTCTTTCGTGGCACATTTTCGTCAAAAGTATGATGATCAAATGCCGGTTTGGGAACTTACTGAGATTATGGAGTTCGGGCATCTGAGCAGGATGTACGGCGGGCTTCAGAACTCGACAGGCACAGAGATCGCAATGACGTATGGTGTCCCTTCCAAGAGGATCATGGCAAGCTGGATCGCGAGCCTCAACTATGTGCGTAATGTTTCCGCGCACCACGCGAGGCTCTTTAACCGGCTCTTCAGGAATAAGAG
>NZ_NRGT01000051.1:0-104109 GCF_002332285.1 Glutamicibacter sp. BW77
TGATCCTGACAGACAGGGTTTGGGGAGCAGTTCACACGCAGACTCTTGCGTGGTGGACGGAGTTTATACAGGGTGGCTCTGAAGGAGAATATTGGGTGGCTCTGAAAGGCAATAATGCTGTTTCTGGCAGGTGGCTCTCAACGAGTCAAATATTCAGCCAAAGAATAGCTGACTATGGAAAATGGAACCAAGGCACCTGAGAAGATACAGCAATCTCAGAAGTTAAATAGAGCGCTGCGGTGACGGAAGGCGCAGACTTTCACGTACGTAATTCCGATTCGTCGCACGTACGGTCTACTGAAAGCCCATAGGGGAGCTTTGAGCGTTATCGAGATATTGTTGTTAGGTTCGATCTTATGTCCGCCTATAGAGCATGGTCGTTGTTAGGGAATACTAGGTTTCTGGTACTCATAGAACCTGAACCCTGAAGACCAGTATTTATTGAGCATCGTGATGTCTGGCCGTTATTGGCCGTCAGTCATAGAAATAAGTGCGAAGACATTTCGGTTCTGCCAGGGGACTACGGAAGCCTGATTATTGAAGGACACTGTGCTCAATTTATAGGTGCTCACTTCTTACTTTTGATAGTAACGGTCGTTCGGGGGAGTGTTTCACGTGAAACAAATGTATGGCCGTTCGAGTGCGAGGCATAGCTATAGGCTGGATTCGATACGGCTATCTGTGGCTAAGTTTCACGTGAAACATCTCGTGCGTATTCAATGGACGAGAAACCAGCCCGGGTGAACATCTGGAGCCTGAGAGCCATCCAGTATCCCAGAGTAGTGACGCCGCCCTTTATCCATTTAGCACCGATACTCATACGACGCGATTCACCGATGGTCCCAATTTTCTAATACCCGCTGCATGACAGGATGATCGCGAACACGTTGACTTCCGTACTGTCTATAGAGACCGTTTCGAGGAGCAACATATGTCCGGGTTAGAACTGACACTTCCGGCCCGGACATCTCCGCCACTCTTAGATATCAGGATCCTCCCGATTATTTTGCTGTAGCAAGGACTGGCTCAGGGAGACGAGACACGAATCTTCATTCTGGCGGCTAGCCTTTACCAGCTGCTCGGGCCGGCTAACCAATGCAGTTTCACGAACACATGTTTAGAGTCCGGTGGGCACGAAACTAGTCGAGAGGCTAAACGCTGCAGCACTCAAATCATCGACCTGTAAATTGATCGCAACGGGTACTTCAATTCCATAAACCGGGTAATGCAGCTGGGGTGAAGATGTCCTTGTAGACCCAGTGCGCCACGCCTAAAAAACTGTCGGCATCTATCCTGTAGAGCTTAACTATGGGGAAGCCATCACGCGCTCGAAAGAGCCACGTCCAGCTATCAATGCGTTGAGGGCAACTCTGGACTAGAAATGCCTTTCCAATACCGATCAATGACGGATAGATACGAGCTGACCCAGACAGATCAGGATACGACATAAATTTCGGCATACACTGGTTCCGATTGTCCTTCGGGTGCTCCTAACTGATTGAATCCAACTGAAATACACATGTGCGAGGCAAGAGTTCTGCGCCCGAACAATCAATGACTAGTCTGTATAGCTTCACAATGGTCTGCGTCAGCGTGAAACAGCGGTACCAGATTGCGGATTGGTAGGCCCGTCTTTAGCCAGCAGACATGGTTCTATTCCCAGCTATCTGCCGAAACTGTAGCGAGGTGTTCAGAAATTCGGACCGGGAGGTGTCTTAGTATGGGGACAATAAATTCTGGCTATTCCAGCACACGAGCAGACATACGGGTTTGCATAAGATACGGAAGTCCAAAAATGCATCTACCTGCTAGACGTATTTGAGTGCGATGGAGGAAAATTACCTGTCTGGTAGCTGATTATTCGGAGCTCGTAGAGCCACCGATATTCCCACTGGGAGCCACCCGATATTGCCGTTCAGAGCCACCCGCCAACCGATGTGGTTGACCGGCGGCTCTGAACAAGGAATCTCACCGCGAACGCATCATGCGTTTACCGCTCGCCACGCGAATACGCCTCGCGCATATTGAACCCATCGGTCTCAACTCAGATCCTGTTGTGAACGATGCGGTCCATGACCGCGTCCGCCAACGCACCAGCCCCAGCAAGGCATGCAGTCCGGCTGCTCGTACTGCATACAGGAAATCGTCGACGCAGCGTCATACCTTCGCTCCGTGAGCTCTCGAAGATGAACCGCGTGAATTCTCCGCCCGGCGGATCCAACAGTCACTCATCAAGGACCGAGGCACGGTAGTTTACATACTTGCACAACAGCTTTTTGCACGCCCAAGGGCTCATCGACCGCTTGCTGCCAGGGTGGCCCTGAACAACAATAACGCTGTTTTTGTCGGGTGGCTCTGAACGGCAGTATTGGTGGCTTTCAAAGTGTCCAATATTCAGTAGCTTTGACAAGCTGTTTAGGGATGCAATTTTTAGGGGGCTAACTTGGAATACTGAGCCACGAACGGTTTTGTAGGAGGACAACATGCCAATGATGTGTAATACGGCGGGCCGTCAGATATCTTGAATAGGTGCTGAAAATGTAAAGAAGGAAAATAGGTACTTGAGGTTCCGCCTTGATCGTTTTTTACTGGGACAAGAGCGCTGACTTCCGATAAGAGTGATATTAAAGGAAATGTAATCTAAATACCTTGTTTTCTTTCCAAAACTAACAAATACTGATTCCCTGAGGTCATGACAGTGGCCATGACCATGGGTAGGGACGAAAATAGGCGTTGAACTCGAAAGTTCAACGCCTATTTTGGGAGTGCTTAGGATTTACAGGTATTCAGCAAAATCCTTTTCGATGACAGCCTTTGGCTTGGCACCGATTGAGGTAGCTACGTGCTCGCCACCCTTGAAAACGTATACAGCAGGAATGCTAGTGATTCCGTACTTAGCAGCGATGCTCTGATTCTCGTCAACGTTGATCTTTACGACATCAACCTTTGCAGCATGCTCTTCAGCGATCTGGTCCAGGATTGGACCAAGCTGACGGCAAGGACCGCACCACTCTGCCCAGAAGTCGACGATGACTGGTTTTTCGGCATCCAGAACTTCTGCCTGGAAGGTTGCTTCAGTTACTGCCTTAGCGTTACTCATGTGAGTGAACCCCTTTCTGAGAAATATTAGTTACTGGCCTTGGCCGGAGTTTTGATGTTTGCCAAGTAGTGTTCGACATCCTGAGCCGCAGCGCAACCCGAAGCCGCGGCGGTGATCGCCTGACGGTAGGTTGAATCGATGACATCGCCGGCGGCATAGACACCAGGTAATGAGGTGCGGGAGGAACGTCCGTCGACGGCAATGGTGCCCTCGGCAGTCAGCTCTAGCTGATCCTTGACAAGTTCCACGCGTGGATCGTTACCGATTGCAACGAAGATACCGGTGACATCCAGCGTGGATTCTTCTCCGGAATTACGGTTCTTGACTACTAGGCCGCTGACCTTATCTTCACCGTTGATCCCGATAACCTCGGAATCCCACACAAACTCAATTTTTTCGTGAGCGAGCGCTCGATCAGCCATGATCTTCGAGGCGCGCAGTTCGCTACGACGGTGAACTACGATCACCTTTGCGGCGAACTTGGTCAAGAACAAAGCTTCTTCCATGGCGGAGTCGCCACCGCCAATGACGGCAATCGTCTGATCACGGAAGAAGAAACCGTCGCAGGTTGCGCACCATGAAACGCCGTGGCCCGAGAGGCGCTTCTCATCTGGAAGCCCCAATTCGCGGTAGGCAGAGCCGGTAGAAACGATGACTGCGCGGGCGCGGTAGACGGTACCGTCGGCCAGCGACAGGGTCTTGATCTCGCCGTCGAGCTGCATCTCGGTAACATCATCGAAGAGAACCTCGGCACCGAAGCGCTCGGCCTGCTTCTGCATGTTGTCCATCAAGTCCGGGCCCATGATTCCTTCAGGGAAGCCCGGGAAGTTTTCAACGTCCGTGGTGTTCATTAGTTCGCCACCGGCAGTGACCGATCCGGCGATAACCAATGGATTCAGATTCGCACGCGCGGTGTAAATCGCTGCGGTATAACCCGACGGGCCCGAACCGACGATGATTACGTCGCGGATTTCGTCGTTCTGTGCTGAAGTCACGGGGATAGAACCCTTTCGTTCTAATAATGCGAGGTGGATAGTAAGGTCTAACCTCACTATCCACCTCAACGCATTGCTATGGTAAAAAATTCCGCGTCTGTTACTTCGCGGAGAACTCGCCAATCTGTAGACCCCATGGACGGGATGCATTGGCACCCGAAGCACGGCGTGGTAGCTCGGTGACGTTGAGGAACACGTGGGAACCGGCAAGGTAGTCGGTTTCATCGCCCTTGACCGGAATGGAGATCGAAGGACCAGAGAAGGAACCCTTCGCAACCGACTTCGCATCGCCAAGATCATCGGACTTGCCAACAAGGATCTCATAATCTCCACCGGTGGCATTTAGGCCCTCGAGGTTGATTTCCTTGATCGCTGACTCTTCTTCGAGATCTAAGATGAAGACCATATTTGAAGCGAAGCCACCGAAATTGCTCGTGGTGTACGAGTAAGTCTTGTAGGTGCTTGAAGGGTTACCGTCGGTCATATCCTTCAAGGTGTTATCAGTTTCGGCGTTGAGCTGCTGATTACCTGGTACTAAGCGGGACACACCATCAACCTTAGGAGCCGGCAACGAAGACTCTGTAGGAGCCTCTGAGGTTTCCTTGGACGGTTCTGCTGCCGTCTCGGTAGGGGTTGCGGGGGCATCAGCTGTATTGTCCTTGCCTGCTCCACCGAGGAAGTTGAAGGCGAAGACGATACCGATAACTAATACCGCGATTAATACTGCTCCGACGAGCAGACGCACACCCTTTGAGGTGCCCTCGTCTTCTTCGTTATCTACTGGCTCAGGAACATCCTGTGCGGGGACACCCTTGGCGGCCGCAGGGAAGGTCGAAGCCTTTGGTGCCGAGGCAACCGCAGCAACTCCAGCTCCAGCAGCTACACCAGCGGCGGCGGCCTTCTTCTGAGCAGGCTTCTTAGGTTCTTCCTTCTGTGGTTCTGCTTTTTTAGGCTCTGCCTTTTTCGGCGTATTGCCCTTTGACTGAGCAGCTGCGGCGAGGGCCGCGGTAGCGGTTACGTTCGGTTCCTTGTCGTCATCCAGACGCGTCACCTTAGGCTTTGGAGCCTCGGTGTTCTTGCTCGATGGAGTGACTGGGGTAGCAACAGTTGGTGTAGCGACTTGAGCATTAGGTGCTGTCTGGTCGCCGGTATTTTCCTCATCGTACGAATCTTCGTCATCGAAGGATTCCGCTGGGGCAGTGTTTTTGCGACTGAAACGATTCTTCAGACCGGCAAACCCACTACTCAGCGCGTTTCCAACCTTGCCCTGTTCTTCGGGCTCATCTTCGTAACGCAACTGATCGTAGTACTCAGCGTCGTCCGCGTAAGTTTCAGGGACCGACTGACGGGATTCCCCGAAAATTTCGGTTCCCAGAGTGTCGGTGAAAAACGGCTCTACGTACGGTGCGTCCTGGGCTTCAAGAACCAAATCTAGGAGGTCCGCCGAACGTGCGACATTCGCTACCAAGTAGCTTTGATTTGTTTCAGTAATTCCCAGATCCAGAACCTGGACGTTTGCCTGACGCTCACCCATGGCGATTTCTCGTGCGCTGGTAGCGAGCTGGGAGGAGTTAGTCGCAGATGCGACCACGATGCTGACCGATCGGTTGAGCACCTGATCGATGCCACCAAGCACCAGATCTCCCTCGGCGGTGGTCAAAACGGATTCGGTGACCTGGTAACGGCCGCTAAGGACGGAACCGACATCGATGGGCTGCGACACGTGCATCTCCAAGGTTTGATTGCTTCGAACGGCAGGCTGACCTACCATCTTTCATGTTACCTGCCCAAAGACGTCATTCGTTGGTCATTTGAGCAGAATCACCGCTTAGTGAGACCCGGAATTCTGCGCAGCAGTGGTCCGAGGAACCCGGCGAGCTCAGGGACTTTAGTGCGGTGCAATAGGAACACGAAGGCGACTGCCATAACAAGCCCCACGATACAGATGGTGATGACGGCACTCAATAGTGAATCGTACGCAAATCCGAAGCTGAAACCACCCAAAAGAGCTAACGGCACACAGCCGATGATGGCTGATAACGTGGCCATCCACCCGATACGAATGTAGGTGTCGATTACCGTGCCAACGCCATAGTCTCCATATCGGCGTTTGATCAGATAGTGCGTGATCAAGGCGGAAATGACGTTAGTGATTCCGTAAATAAAGGCAATGGCCGCCGCGATGTGAACTGGATCGATCAAGAAATACGCCAACACCGCACCGACCAGCCCAATGAGGGCAATGCTGCTTTGGATGAGCATCGGTGTACGGGTGTCTTCGTCGGCAAAAAATACGCGCAGCATAAAGAACTGCAAGGATTTGAAGGGAAGCCCCAGTGCTGTCAGCACCAGTAGCTGACCGATCGCCGCGGCTGCCGCAATTGAGTGTTCCGAGTTACCCGCGAAGAGGCGACCCAAAGGACCAGCCAAAACAATGAAGACCAGAGTGCAGAAAATTATCGGGATCGCGGTGGAGCGCATGCCCTCATTGAGTAGCGGACCGATATCTTTGCGCCGTTTGTCGGCGAAGGCGCGCGTGAAGTCATTGAACAACACCGTGGCGACCGTGAGCGCGAAAAGCGAGTGGGGGAGCACCGTGATGAGCTGTGAGGTGTTCAGTGCGTATTCGCCGGCTACCGAGGCTGCTTGCTCAGCACTTAGCTCGGTACGGGCGGCTGTCGCTCCGGAGACAATTTTTGAATAGAGCAACGACGAGATATTGCCGATGACCATTGCAGCGAGCGTCCAAATGGCCAATCGGCCGACGTGGCGTAAGCCCATACCGCGCCATGAAAAATCGAATTGGAGCTTGAGGTTGATCTTTTTCAGGGGCCACAACAACACCAGTGATTGCATCAAAATGCCAAGAGTTGCGCCACCGGCAAGCCAGACGGTTTTTCCGGTGCTCCAGGTGTCCATTGGATTACCCGTGGAATAGGCGCCGAACACGATGATGAACGAGCCAATAACCAGCAGTTGAATGAGGTTGTTGACCGCTGGTGCCCACATAAACGCGGCGAACTTCCCGTGCGCGTTGAGCACCTGGCCAAGTACCGCATACAGTCCGTAGAAAAATATTTGGGGCAAGGACCAATAGGCGAACGCGGTCCCTAGGGCAATCATCGGTTCGGTCCAGTTATTGGTTAACGCAACGATAATTGGGCGTGCGCAGAGGGTTAGTATCAGAGTCAGCGCGCCCATTACGACTATGGTGAGGGTTACCAGCTTCGAGGTATAAGCGGCACCACGATCTTTAGCTTTGGAAGCCTTGATGAGCTGTGGGATGAGCACAACGTTGAAAATACCGCCGGCCAACAACATGAAGATGATCGTCGGAATGACGTTCGCCTTCTCGAAAATATCAGCCACCGAGGTGACCGAGCCGATGGCCATGGCGAGCATTGCGGTACGAACAAAACCAAGAATTCGGGACACCAACGTGCCTGAAGCCATGAGAGCGTAGGTCGTTGATCGTCCGCCGGAGACCGGCACTGGGGGAGGCGCTGGTTCCGTTACCTGTTCAAAGGCTCCAGTGTGTGGCTGATCGGAGCCTGGTTGTGACTTAGGAACCTGAGACATACTTCGTTAGGACCTCGCGTGCCAGGTCTGCGATCCGGCGTTCATTAGGGAAGGAAAGGCGTTTACCGAGTGAATTTAACGGAATCCATGCGACATCAACGGCTTCATGATCGGGATCATTCTCGATCGTGAGGTGGCCGCCGGTGGCTTCCAAAAGGAAATGGTGCACAGTTTTATGTACCCGGTAGTTAGTTACGGTGAACCAATAATCGACGGAACCGAGCGGAGCAAGAATACGACCGGCAATTCCAGTTTCTTCTTCGATCTCCCGGATAGCCGCTTCTTCGTTCGTTTCTTCGCCCTCAGGATGGCCCTTCGGTAGGCACCATTCCAAGCGTCCACCACGGTTGTATCGGGCGATGATTGCTACCGGAAAATCGGGGTTATCGAAGTCGATAACTATGCCACCAGAGGAGACTTCTTCGACCGTAGGAAGCGCCTGAGGACCGCCGGGTGCCTGAGCAGAAGCCATTGACGCAGTCAATGGGGTGCGCTTTGGGGCAGACGGGATCGGACGGTTCATGCAACCACTCTATCGAGTTTTTGGTGATCTATACCTTAGCGACTTGGACAAGAGAGCTATCTCGCAAGGAACTTCGGTGATTTTTCAAGCGAGATCACCAGAAATCTGGCACGCTTAAGGAACTATGCACGCACTTCCATCTCATGACGCCCTGCGCCAGATCCTACCTTCGGTCATTTTCGAACTAGCCGACCGTTTTGTTCGCGCCGGATTTGAGATCTCTTTGGTGGGTGGTCCGGTACGCGACCTGTTTCTTGGACGTGTCTCACCCGACTTAGATTTCACCACGAGCGCTACACCTGAGCAGACGGTCAAAGCGATCTCTGGCTGGGCCGACAATATTTGGGATGTGGGTCGCGAGTTTGGGACCATTGCCTTCAAAAAAGACGGGTTTACCCTAGAGGTCACGACCTATCGCGCAGATGCCTATGACAAGGATTCGCGTAAGCCTATCGTTGCTTTTGGTGACAATCTCCGTGATGATCTCTTCCGCCGGGACTTCACCATGAATGCAATGGCCTTACGACTGCCTGATTTGGAATTGGTGGATCCTTTTGACGGGGTTGATTCACTACGTGAAGGACTCATCCGCACTCCAGGATCTCCGGATATCTCATTTTCTGATGATCCATTAAGAATGATGCGCGCCGCGCGCTTTGCATCTCAACTTCGCATTGAAGTTTCGCCGGAGGTACGCCAGGCGATGGCCGAGATGACCGAGCGCATTGATATTATTTCCGCCGAACGAGTGCGCGATGAATTGGTCAAGTTGATCAATGGCGCGGACCCTCGAGCTGGCATAGATTTATTGGTCGACTCTGGCCTGGCCGACAAAGTATTGCCAGAGGTATCGGCTTTGCGTTTAGAAATCGACGAACATCATCGACACAAAGATGTCTATCAGCATTCATTGACTGTGCTCGAGCAGGCAATCGGACATGAAACCGACACTGATGGTGCGGTCCCGGGGCCAGATTTCATTTTGCGCTTTGCGGCCCTGATGCATGATGTCGGTAAGCCTGCGACGCGAAAATTTGAGTCCAATGGAGCGGTGTCTTTCCGTCACCATGACATGGTCGGTTCCAAGTTAGTGAAGCAGCGTATGCGCGCTCTTCGCTTCGATAAGGACACGACAAAAGCGGTAGCGCGCCTGGTTGAGTTGCATATGCGCTTCTATGGTTATGGAGAAGCCGGCTGGACCGACTCGGCCGTACGTCGCTACGTGACAGATGCTGGGGACTTACTAGAGCGGTTGCATCGGTTAACCCGCTCGGACGTCACGACTCGAAACCGTCGCAAGGCAGAACGCCTAGGTTTCGCATATGACGATTTAGAGACTCGTATCGCAGAAATCACGGAGCAGGAAGAGCTGAATGCTATTCGGCCAGACCTCAACGGAGAACAGATTATGTCCCTCCTGGGGATCAAGGCAGGTCCAATGGTGGGCCGGGCTTACAACTTCATGTTGAACTTGCGTCTCGATGATGGGCCACTGGGCGAAGAGATAGCGGGGGAGCGATTGCAGGCTTGGTGGGCTGAGCAACCTGAATCTCAAGCCGGAGAACACGATAAGTAGTTCACACGCTTTGGTGTTGGGGTCGTTTTGAGCATCGCTCGAAACGGCCCCAACGCATTTAATGAAACTTATTTAAGAATTTTTGCCTTTCGCTAGCACTCACGGCATTCTCCATGTATGCTAAGTACTGTGATTGGGAAGTCTCAATGAGATTTGCGGATCAAAAAGAAAATTCACATAGGATCTCGTGCTTCGCACGATTGATTCGGACAGACATTTAGGAGGTGGGAAACGTGATTACGAATTCAGTTATTTGGAACGATGGCGGCAAGCGATCAGGCAATATGACCTTTACGCATCGCTGGTTCGGCTATGCCGCACGCCATGGCGTTTCCTCTGCCTCCGGAGTAATGGATTCCTAGACTTCTACGAATTCAATCAAAAGTTCCTGAGGTGGTCAGTCAGTAATCGACATTCTCCCTTAGGAACTTTTTCATGTCTGCTCCACTTTTTGACAGCACCACCCAACGGGCTGTTCGGACCTCGGAACTCATCTTCGCCGGTCCTGAAAGCCTCAAGGCTCGCGCAGTTTCAACTACGCGCCAAGACCTTCCCAGCCCTTCGATTCATTTAGAGGGGAGGGAATAATAATGCGAAAGCGTTTAGGTAAAAACTCCAAGCCATTGGACAACACTGAATTCAACCGTCTACTGCGGCAACGGGAATTGGTTAACCATGTGCCACCAGAAATGTACTTCCGCATCCGGTAGTTCCAAACGACGCCATTACCGTTGATTGGAATCACTGGAAAAGAGGTAGAAAATGAATTCGCAAGTAATTGCACAGAGGCCCGCCGGCCTTTCAGCCGGCGGGCTTCTCCGCGTCTTGATGCAGAAAACAAAAAGCAGGGTTCGGAAATCTAAAATTTCCAAACCCTGCTTTGGTTAGCGCAAAACTAACTCATAAAATTTAGCGCTCGACGTCGCCGCGGATGAAGGCCTCAACCTTTTGACGCGCAGTGTCGTCGTCGTACTGCTCTGGTGGCGACTTCATGAAGTAACTCGACGCCGACAGAATCGGTCCACCGATACCGCGGTCAAGCGCGATCTTAGCTGCGCGGACAGCATCAATGATGACGCCAGCGGAGTTTGGTGAGTCCCATACTTCCAACTTGTATTCCAAGTTCACTGGAGCGTCGCCGAAGTTGCGTCCCTCGAGGCGGACAAACGCCCACTTGCGGTCATCCAACCAGGCAACGTAGTCACTTGGGCCGATGTGGACATCGTCAGCGGTGAGCTTGGCAGAAGTGTTCGAGGTGACGGCCTGAGTCTTGGAGATCTTCTTGGATTCAAGGCGCTCGCGCTCGAGCATGTTCTTGAAGTCCATGTTGCCACCGACATTTAGCTGGTAGGTGCGGTCAAGCACTACTCCGCGGTCCTCAAAAAGCTTGGCCATCACGCGGTGCGTGATGGTGGCGCCAATCTGCGATTTAATGTCGTCGCCGATAATAGGAACGCCTGCATCGGTGAATTTCTGAGCCCACTCTGGGGTGCCGGCAATGAAGACAGGCAAGGCGTTAACAAATCCAACGCCCGCGTCGATGGCGCACTGTGCGTAGAACTTCGCGGCAGCTTCGGAACCCACTGGCAGGTAGCAAACCATGACGTCTACCTTGTTGTCCTTCAACGTCTGAACGACGTCGACAGGATCGGCGGTGGACTCTTCAATGGTCTCGCGGTAGTACTTGCCCAGACCATCCAGGGTGTGGCCACGTAGCACGGTCACACCGGTGTGTGGCACGTCTGCGATTTTGATGGTGTTGTTCTCGCTCGCGAGGATTGCTTCAGATAGGTCGAGGCCGACCTTCTTAGCGTCAACATCGAATGCCGCTACGAACTCCACGTCACCCACGTGGTATTCGCCGAATCGGACGTGCATCAGACCCGGGATAGAGGCATTTTCGTCGGCACTGCGGTAGTACTCGACACCTTGGATAAGGGATGTAGCGCAGTTGCCCACGCCAACAATGGCAACGCGAATCGGGTTCGCCGACACATGAACTCCTAAAGAAATATACAAAGCTGTGGGCAAAATGGCCGCGCGAAAGCACAGTCTATTAATGGGCCCTTAATGATCTTAAGACCTTTTGGTCAAGAAACATTCCCAAAGTGCTAGTAATCACCGGAGATGTCGGAGAGCACGAGAGAATACCTGTTATCTAAAGGGTGCAGTATCAGACAATGGGCACACTCTAACGCGCCACTCTGTACAGTTGTAATTCATGTTTTGGACATTACAAGTATTGTAGTTTGGCTATCAATCCCTAGTAAGCACTGTTAGTTAGGTGACTCATGACGATGATCTAGTGCTCGACTGCTGGGATAACCGCAGTTGTCTGCGAATTTTTAATAGAACCTTCAGTAAGGGTGTCGGAAGCGCCGTACGCACTCTTTGGCGAAGTGGCTGATGCTTAATGAACGCCAGTATTTCGGGATCTGTTTTTAGCTGACCGTCGCGCGCTCGCTGCGCAAGGATCATAAGGGATTCATTAAAAGTGTTGTCCACGCGGTGAAAATAATTTTCGCGTAGCCATGGTTTATTCGCTGGAGCAAAGTTTAACGCTTCAAGATCATCCAAGCTTCCAAGCAACCCTGAACTCTCAAAAACAACGTTGATCATTTGGGCGTTGACCCCAAAGTCCGAAAGAACCATAGTTGGTAAGCCGCGATCTAGAGACTCCAGAGCGGCCGTCGAAGAAACCGTCACCAGGGCACTTTCCTTGCTCAGGACTTCGGCCATACTGCCGGTGACAAATTGTAGATGTGTGACTTTACCTAGCGTGCCCGCGCGTACAAGTTGCTCAAAGAGTAAATCGTAGGGGTATGCCTCGAGGTGTGTCTGTGGTTCTCCGGCTCGGGCACGAAGTTTGACCAGTACCTCTAGCCCCGGGTTAAGCCTGGCAGTGCGCTCGAGCGAGATGAGAATCTGTTCTCGTTCTGCTTTGCCAAAAGGAACCTTCGCCTGCGGAGCGAAAACTAAGCGTTTAATGGTTCCCGGAACCTGAGTCGGGAATCCGGTGGAACGCAGAAAGGGAAGCTTGCTGACCATGATGGTGGGTTGATGTCCATCATCATCAAAGTTCATAAAGGAAAAGTCGCGAGCCTCGGCATGTGAATGGCAGATAAATCCGTCGCCGGGACGACGGTAGTTCCAACCCTTGCGTGTCGCCGGGAATGCAACTCCCGGAAGCGCAGAAATAAGCGCGGTACGTCGGTTATTGGCCGGCTCGGTTCGCAGGATTCGAGCGTATAACTCCGCAACGACCGGTCCCGTGGCGGCGGCGAAGACTAGATCTTCGCCAATAGTTTGCGAGTTGAACTGGTTTAACGCCAATACTTCTAGATCTGCAGGGTCAAGGTCGGTTCCTTCAAAGGCAGCCAAGATTTGTTCGTCGGTAGGCATTACCGGGGTGCGGGCTAAAACAACACGTCGATCCCAACCCGGACCAAGACGGTGCAGGAAGGTGGTGGCGAGCTTCAGATAAGAATCTGAATCCGCAACAACTAAAACTGCTGGTTTCACGGCTCTGATCACACCTTCAACGAACTGGACAGGTGATCACGTAGGTCTTGCGAGGTATCGGATGTCCACCAGTGATCTGGGACCGGCTGCGCGTAGAGGCTACGAGCTTCATTGCCGAGCAATAAACGTAAGGAGGGAATAACTGTCGAGGGCAGGGCTCTGATCTCTTGTCCCGGGCGTAAGTCCCGTAAACGCATCTCGATGGGAATGGTGTGTTCCTTCAGGATGACATTGGGTATCTGTCGAAGTTCGGACAGCATTTGTTCAGTTTCGCGGCGATGCGGGAAATAAGCGACGGGACCCTCCGCGGCAATGGAGCGAATCCACTGGAGGTAGGGTTCGGCATGAATAATCGAGTCGGCAGCCATGGCCGAACCGATCAATAATGTTGGTTCGGTGAAGCGTTCGGCGACGGGCTGGGTGGCCAACCATTCAAAGCGATGCTGGGCGAACTTAATTCCCAACTCTTCCATACGCTTTTTAAGCTGCACGTCCACCTGCAAAGCAGAGACGATCAGTAATCGCCCTTCTCTGGCCAGACCACGAAGTCGGTGCCACATAGCTAATCCCAGTGCATGGCGTGCGGGAGTATTCTTGGCTCGCGCGCGAACCAAAGGTGTCGGCTCTTCGCTGACCAACTGACGAATCAGTGCCAGGGTGGCCAGCCCGTCATCGATGATGACAACTTCCTTGGCTTTGACCCCGGTGAGCAGGGTGCGCTGGATCCGGCCCGAATAGGCATCGCCAGTTACATAACGCTCACGTGAAGAGTTCGGTTGTGGCGGACGTTTGGCTGCGGGCATGAAATGCAATCCTGCTGGCGAATTTTTTAGCAGTGCCCCGGTAGTTGCTTCTAAGGGCATGCCTCGCCGTGGAATGACGTAGACCTCGTCGCCTAGCAACCCTGCTGCATGTGTTTCCACGGCAGACAGCAATTGCAGGGGAGACTCAACCCATACATGGGCAGCGCCAAAGCGTGGCCGTGGCACTTCTTGAGTTTCGGGCTGGGAAATTTTCATCATCGTATCGTTCATTTTGCCAGCCGGCTCAGGACCTTGGACATTCTGTCCAAGCCCCGCGAACCGCGACGCAATGCGTGGCGGCTAGCCCCACGGACCTTTGCAGGTACCGACCGGCGCACCGGTAGGTGAGCCCAAGACGGTGGAAGTTCAAGTTTGGTGATGCGCCGACGTTTGAAGTGTGCTGAATACACACCATAGTGTTCGGAAAGAAACTGTTCGGCCGTCTGCCGCAACTGTGGAAGCTGCTTGGACTGCATGCAGTAGGAGACCGCAGCGAGCAGATTGCTGAGCATATCGATGTTTCCAGCTCGAGCAGGCACCGGCAGATCCTGCACAAAGAGACCGTGGATGATCGACAGCGGGATCCGGTTCGAATTCTCATACGGAGCCAGCAATTGCAGCATTTTGGCGGTCCCCACCGCGTGCACCGGAGTGTCGAGCACATACTTTGCGGTCACTAGCGCGGTAGAGAAACAAGAGATCACCAGCTGCGGCTGCGCGGCGAGGATGACAGTTTCTGCTAAATGATCGGTATCTAAGAGATGAAAGTCCAGTTGCAGATCCAGCGCCCGCGCCCGCAACCGTGCCGCCGAGGTGGCACTGGCCGAAGGGTGCGCCTTGAACAAAATAGTGTTCAAGCCACGGTCTTTGGCAGCCAAGAGCATCTGTTCGTGTAGTTCCAGCTCTTCCTCCGCGTCGACCAAACCCAGCGAGCCTAAATACTGCCCAAGAAGCAATGCGGCCCCCTGGGGAAGCTGCAACTCGGAGCTCTCGGCAAGCTGTGCGAAGACCACCTTTAGTGCGGTGCCCGGCAAGACCTGACGCGGGGGTTGCTGTTCGGCGAGTAACTGGGGCTCGAGCCCTGGAACCAGATCCACGTGGATGGTGCCGGCTAGGCGCTGCGCGAGTGGGACCTGGAGCTTGTTACGGGTGGGCCCGTAAGACATCAGGCCATCGGAGTGCACCCACAATGTGGCGTCGAAGAAGATTCGCGCTAGGGCACGGGCCGGGTTGACCTGGATAGATTCAACCACCAAGGTGACCCGTTCATCGCCTAAGCCCCAAGCGTTGCGTAGCAAGCGTTCAAAGATTAACAATTCGTCTTCGCGCGGGTTGAACTGGGCTGGGCGGCGTGGGGACACTAGCGCTGCCAGGTCGACGACTCGGTCAAATCTCGCGGCGAGTTCTGCAAAACCGGGAGCTTCGTCTAACGGTGTAGTCAGTTCGGGTAGCTGTGAGCCATTGGCGAGTACCAGCACATATTCATCTGCCTGCGGCAGTAGTCCAGCATCGGCCATGGCGGCCAGGGAAGCTATTTGAAAATAGCTGCTGGCCTCGACTAAAGCGATCATTTAGCGACCCCCACCTGAAGGAAGGAGAGGATATGACGACGGCGCGCAATATCCATTTCAAGTGCGACCTGTTGGGCAATATGAACGTCGATGGTGGTGAAGATCTTTCGTAGCTGCTGTTTCATTTCCAGCCGTACCTGCGGCGGATAGTTTTTGGCGCGTTTTTCATGGTGGCATACGATCGCGAAGAACTGGCGCATAGCCTTGGGAAGGTGCCTATCCGCGTCCTGATGGGCACGCACCTCTTCCAAAATCCGCGCGTAGGCAGGAATGAAACCTAGTTGCCGTTCGTCAAAAACTTGGGTGAGCGAGCCGGGCAGACCACGACGGTAGAACACCCCGGGGTAGGAAACTACCGCATAGCGACTGGTGCGCAGATGCAATTTCCACAACCAAAGCCGGTCCTCGGCGCTGTAGAGGTCTGCATCAAAGAAGTATGCGTCCACGGAGCGCATCAAGTCGGTGCGGTACATGCCGGCCCAGACGAAGGCGTAGTCCACCATCGACGGTGAGTCGATGGGTTCGATATCATCTGCCGGGTTTAGCGGCAGGCCACGCACCGCCTGCGGGGCGCGGTGCAGCACCCGGTTGGTCCCGGTCACTCGCACATGGTCGGTGCGCACAAAGTCCACGTGTAGCTCTTCTAAGGCGGAGGCTAGCGTGGCTAAATGTTCCGGGGCATACCAGTCATCCGGGTCAAGGAAGGTGAAAAATTCACCGGTTACCGCTTCAAGCCCGGCGTTGCGGGCCGCGGAGACCCCAGAGTTTGTAGGCAGGCTGACAAGTTCGAGGCGCTCGAGCTTGTGCTGGTAGCCGAGCACCAGATTCGCGGTCTGATCGGTGGAAGCATCATCAACCACCAATACCTCTAATTCCCACTTGCCCAGCTTCTGTCTGGTTAGTGAGGTGAGGGCATCACAGATGTATTCCTCCTGGTTATAGGCGGGAATCACCACTGATATACGACCGGGGATCAAACTCATGGTTCCTTCTGGGCTAGGGGAGACAAAAAATAAACGGCGGTTGGACCCAATGGCGAGTCCAACCGCCGGATGTGCTCCGTGACTAGGCGTCGACGCGACGCAGGCGGCTTAGCGGTGCCAGCTCGCCTGGGAAGACCTTCTTGACGCCGTCACCCATGGCCTGCTCGAGGATGCGAATGTCGCGGATCAGCGAGGCGAAGCCCTTTGGCTCCAGCGAGGAAGCCTGATCCGAACCCCACATGGTGCGGTCCAAGGTGATGTGGCGTTCTACGGTGACCGCGCCTAGGGCAACGGCTGCCAGCGAGATCTGCAGGCCGCGCTCGTGGCCCGAGTAGCCCACTGGAACCTGGTAACGGTCGCGCAAGGTCTCGACCATGCGCAGGTTTGCCTCTTCTGGAGGCAGTGGGTAGGTCGACGTTGCGTGCATCATGACCAGGTTGGAAGTACCTAGGGTCTCCACTGCCTTGTCGATCTGCTCGATGGTGGACATGCCGGTGGAGAGGATGATTGGCTTGCCAGTCTCGGCCAGAGCCTTGAGCAGCTCAATGTCGGTGACCGATGCGGAAGCAACCTTGTGGGTGACCGCGCCCTGTTCCTCCATGAAGTGCACCGATGGGATGTCCCATGGCGAAGCGAAAGCGTGCAGGCCCTTGGACGCGGCGTAGGAGATGAGCTCCTTGTACTGTGCCTGATCAAATTCGACGCGGTAGCGGTAGTCCAGGTAGGTCATGTCGCCCCAGGGGGTGGAGCGGATCTTGTCACGCATGTCCATCGGGGTGGAAATGTCCGGGGTGCGCTTCTGGAACTTCACGGCGTTGGCGCCGGCCTCGGCCGAGACATCGATCAGCTGCTTGGCGATTTCCATGTCGCCATTGTGGTTGATGCCGATCTCGCCGATGACGTAGACCTGCTGGCCGGTGCCGAGCAGGGAATCGCCGATAGCTACTGGCTTGATTTCGGTGTTCACGGAGGTCATTGACTTGCCTTTCATTGGGAAAACTTTGATTTTCAAACTTGGGGTGCGCAGCGGGCCGTGAGGACCAGCTCCGCGAGCTCACGGACCGCGCCGTTGCCGCCGGGGCGGGTGAGGCGATGGCGTGCGGCTCGGTGTACCTCGTCGCTGGCGTCGGCAACCGTAATCGGCCAACCCACCAGCGCCATAGGTGCCAGATCATTGATGTCATTGCCGACATAGGCCACGCGGGCCGGATTGATTTCTTCGTCGGCTAACCAGCGGGCCAAATATTCGGCCTTGTTGTCGATGCCGTGGGCGACCTCGACGTTCAGTTTTGCCGCGCGGGCGGCAACCACCGGGTTACGTTCCTTGGAGAGAATCAGGAACTTCACCCCGGCCGCTCGTAGCCGGGCTACGCCCATGCCATCGGAGCGTGAGACTCGCACGGTTTCTGTCCCGTGCTCATCTACGTAGGCGGTATCCGGGGTGTGTACCCCGTCGAAGTCGGTCACTACCGCGTCAACCAGGATGGGTTCGACTTGGCGTGGCACGCGTAGCTGCGCCAACGCCAGATCCGCTTCGGTGTCGATGTCCATCCCGTGTTCTGCGGCGACTTCACAGATCCGAACCCGGCCGAAGAAACGATGTTCTGCGGCCCGAAAGCCTTCGGTATTCATCGCGTAGAACGCGCCGGTTTCTAACCAGCGGGCCTCGCGATCTTGGCGGCGCGGCCGGTTCGCCGCGTCATGTCCGCTGGAGACCGCGAATCCTGCGGAGTCTGCGGTCCAGTGGAAACCGTGGTCGGCTACCGCGGCGAAGCTGACTTCGGCTTCACCGTCGCGCACCGAGGCTACGGCAGCATCCAGGTCCGCCGGATCAATCAGCGGGCTGGTGCACTGTATGAACAAGGTGATATCCGGAGTGTCGGAGACCTTGGACAAAACATCGAGAAGCACCGCTTCGCTGCTAGCCGTATCCCCGGCGATATCTGCCGGGCGGCTGATCACGGTGGCTCCGTAGGCGAGGGCCTCGGCCTTGATCTGTTCATGATCGGTGCTGACCACGACTTCGCTGACTGTCGTCGCAGAACGCGCCGCAAGGATGGCCCTGCCCACCAAGGAGATGCCCCCGATGGTGCGTAGATTCTTGAGCTTAACGCCTTTGGAACCACCCCGTGCTGGGATGATCGCTAGGACGCTGGGCTTGTCGGTTTTACTCACATTCATGAGCTTAGGAAGCCGAGTTAGCCAGTCGCCCTACAGCAGGTTAACGCAGGGTGAAGAGGAGATTTAGCTTGCTGAGAGAACCCTGAATGCCCATGTCATCGTATTCTTCTAGCGGTTTGTTTACCGCAGCGAGTCCAGCTCGGCATGTAGCAGGGCTATGTGCGCTGTAAATTTTTCGCGTTCGGCATCGCTGAAACGACGCACCTGCATATCGAGGATGGCTCGAGCCTCGTCTTCGCTGACTCCTAGGAGCTTGTGGACTGCCACGGCCGACGCATCGGTGGAAGGGGCATCCTTAATGCACGCGAAGACTTCTTCACGATGGTCGATTCCCCGGAGGATTGCCCGAAGTATTCTGGCGCTTGCTTCCAAACTTTCACGGCGTTGGCTGTGCATAGTTGCATCCTGCCATGTACCGCCCGGTGGCGAAAGGACGAGAATAACCGAACTAGCGGACTAAATGATGCAGTGCGGTGCCCGGGCAAACTAGGCTGGAGGTCATGAGTGCCCCGAAGAAACCGAGCCAACGCGGTCCGTTGCGCATTACCGTCCCCTCGAGGGCGGATGGATTTTTGCGTCAATTCACCGCGCTGATTGGTGGCCCCTTGGGTCGTCACAGTGATCCGGGACGAGTCAGTCCGGGATTCTTCAGTGTAGAACGCGTGATGATCTTGCTGACCACTCTCGGAGCGCTACTCATGCTCTTGGCGAAGAACCCCTGCCGAGTCAACGGCTGGGGCGGTTCAAACCCCTATGTTTATGCTTGCTACTCCGACTGGGTGCCGTTGTTCGGTGCGCGAGGTTTTGCCGACAACCCCTGGGTACCTTTTAGCAGCGGGGCAGAATTTGAATACCCGGTGCTGATGAGCGCCGTGGCCTCGGCGGTGGCGGCACTGGTTCCACAGGGGCTAGAGAACCGGTCACTGCTCTACTTTGATATGAACCTGGCGATCGTGGCGATCCTCTGGGTCATCACCGTGGTGTGTACGTTGCGCATGGGCGGACGTCGCCCCTGGGATGCGGCCATCGTGGCCATCGCGCCGGGCATCATCCTCACTGCCAGCATCAACTGGGATATGTGGGCGGTGGCCCTACTTGCTATGGGCATGCTGGCCTTCGCACGCGGACATACGGTGCTCGCCGGCGTGCTCATCGGGTTGGGCGCGGCGATGAAGATCTACCCATTCTTTGTTCTTGGGGCGATCCTGGTCATCGCCATCCGAACCGGAAAGTTCAAAGTCTTCTGGACAACCGGTGCAGTCGCCGCCGCAACGTGGGTGCTGGTCAATCTGCCCTACGCCCTGGCTTACCCGGACTCCTTTAAACACTTCTTCACTTTCTCCTCCGAACGCGGTGCGGGGCTCTCAAGTTTCTGGCATGCATGGAACGCCATCGCAGCAAAAACCGACTCCATGGGCACCTTCGAAGCCGAACAAATCTCGCGCTACGGGCTGATCCTCTTCTTCCTGTGCTGCATTGGCGTTGCGGTTCTAGGCCTGATGGCTAAACGCACCCCACGTCTGGGGTCACTGGCGTTTTTGATCATTGCCTCCTTTGTCATGGTCAATAAGGTGTACTCCCCACAGTTCATTGTTTGGCTGATCCCGTTGTTCGCGTTGGCGTTGCCGCGTTGGCGATTATTTGTGGTCTGGATGATGGTCGAAGTGGCGCACTTCTACGGACTCTGGAACTATCTTGACTCGTTCTCCGCAGATAAAGATCCACATAAGGTCTTCCCGGAAATCGGCTATGTTCTCTTAGTGCTCGCACATATGGTGATGCTGGCCTACGTGATGTTCCAAGTGGTTCGTTCGATCCTTGATCCGCGGCGTGACCCGATACGTGCCGTGGGACAAGAAGATCCATTGGCAGGTCCATTTGCCGGAGCCAAAGACGTATTCACCCTGCGCGGTCTTGGTAAGGGTGCAGAAAAACCAGAGGGACAAAAAGTATGACGTCGGTAGCGGTAGTAGGGGCTGGACCTAATGGACTCGCGGCGGCTGCGGTAGCCGCTCGAGCCGGGCTAAGTGTCGATGTCTACGAAGCCAACGAGACTATCGGCGGCGCCGCGCGCACACAACCGTTAGAGGGCTCGAGCGCAAAGTTTGATCTAGGCAGCGCCGTGCACCCCATGGCCATGCTTTCCACCGCGATGCACGAGCTCAACGTGCACCAACGGGTCGACTTTATCGTCCCGGAACTGTCCTTTGCTCATGTTCTAGACGAACGGACCGCCTACGCATGGCGCGACTTAGAACGCACCGGAGCCGAACTTGGTGCAGGCGACGGGCAGGCTTACACCCGGCTGCTTAGACCCCTGGTGCAACGTATCGAAGCGCTGAGCGATACCTTGCTTAACCCGCTGCTCAAGATGCCAGCCCACCCACTGACCTTGGGACTCTTTAGTGCCTCCACGCTAGGTGGCATGGCGTTGAAAGACATATTTTCAGCCAGGTACCCGCGTGCCGCAGCGCTTTACGCGGGATGTGCCGCCCATGTGGCCGGCGGAGCGCGTGGCCCGGCCAACGCCGGGGCTGGACTCTTTCTTGCAGCAGCAGCGCACGGGCAAGGATGGGCCGTACCGCGTGGCGGCTCACAGGCTATTGCCGATGCACTTGCCGCCGAAGTCATCAGCCACGGGGGCACCATTCATACCGGACATAAGGTGTCGCATGTTGCCGAACTCCAGGCAAAAACAATCCTGCTTGATACATCCGCAGAGGATGGCGCTAAACTAACTAGCGGAAAAATTCCTGACAAACTGGCCAAAAAGTTGGCAAAAACCCGGCGCTCGCCGGGCAGCTGTTTGGTACATTTTGTGCTCAACGAACCGATCCCTTGGAAAGATCCGGTGTTGAGCCAGACAAGCACCGTGCATCTGGGCGGTACCGCAGCACAAGTGGGCCGGGCCGAACGCGCAGCGAACCGCCGCACCAGCGAGCATCCGTATCTGATTGTCGCCCAACCATCGCTTTTTGATGATTCGCGCGCACCGGCCGGAGAACAGGTTATTTGGGCTTACTGTCATGTCCCGCTGGGATCAACAGCAGACATGAGTCGGCAGATCACCGCTCAAATCGAAGCTGCGGCTCCAGGTTTCAGCGACCTCATTAAAGAAAGTCATGTGGTTCCTGCCAGCGGACTAGAACAGCAAAATGCTGCTCTGGTCGGGGGAGATCTTTCGGGAGGAACTATGGACCTCCTCGGAAGCGTGATGCGTCCGAGATTGTCTGCGGAGCCGTGGTATTTGCAATCCAAGGGCCTGTATTTAGTTTCCTCGGCGACCCCTCCGGGACCGTCGGTGCATGGGATGGCTGGTTATCTTGGGGCCAAGGCGATGCTGCGACGCGAATATTCGATTTCTTCCTAAGCTTTAAGGACTGGCAGATGAATTCTCTTTACTCCGGTTGGCTTCCCGGCCTAGTACTTGTGGGTTTCTGGTTGTTCTTCGTGCATTCTTATCGCAAGGATCCACGCCGTTTAGGCAATGCGGTGCTACTTTTCCCCTTAGTTCTGTTGAGCATCGCCTTCTTAGCTGATCTAGTGACTGACCTAGTGCCAGGTCTTGGACTGGTATTTGTGTTGGTCTTCGCCCTGGCTCCGCTGATTTACCTGATCTTTGCCGGTGCGCTGATCTATAACGGGGTGGTGATGTGGCGCCGGGAAGGCTCCCGCGTCTCCAACCTACTTTCCTTTGCTTCCGGGGTCGCGGTTCTTGTGCTGCCGGTGGTGGCCATACTGCTGGTGGCACTGAATACCTGGTGGTCCTACACCGTAGCCTTTGTGTTGTTCATGTCCTCCGCTTTTACCGCCAGCCTTTTTGCGATGTTGCTGCTCTACGCCTGGGTGCACGGAAAGTTTCCTTCGATGGGTCAGCCTGCCGCGGTGGTGGTGCTCGGTGCACGCACCATTGATGGAAAAGTTACCCCGCTATTGCGCGGTCGACTCGATCGTGGCCTGCAGTTATACCGCGCGGCGACAGAACCTAAACCGCTCATAGTTCCCACCGGTGGGCAGGGCACCGACGAGCTGGAGCCCGAAGGCGTCAGCATGAGCCGCTACCTGAGCGAGCAGGGGATAGCTGAGGAACAGCTGTTGATTGAAGACCGGGCTAAAGACACCATAGAGAATTTGAAGTTCTCTGACACTCTGGTGCGAACCCATAGGCCGGCCGGACAATTATGGGTGGTGACCAGTGATTACCATGCGCTACGCGCAGGGCTTGCAGCACGTAGTCTGGGGTTGGACGCGCGAGCGTTCGGCGGCAAAACCGCCGCGTATTACCGGCCCAGCGCGTTCTTGCGTGAATTTGTTGCCATCATGCGCGACCACCGAGTGCTGGTTGCGCTGCTCGCTTTACCCTTTGCTGCCGTGATAGTCGCGGGTTTAATGGTTCTGACTAACGCTGCGCTGTGGGTCTAAAGTCCACGACTTGTGCGCCTATAGGTGCACTTGTTGGCGCCTCAGCACGGTTGGCTCCACCTTTGGAGTGAGGGTCAAGATCAGCACTCGGGTCGGTGTTTTTGCTGACCAAGTTTTTTATGCTGGACATATGATTCAGGCACAGCAGCTAACCAAGAAATACGGTGCAAAAACCGTAGTCGACAACGTGTCGTTCACGGTCCAGCCGGGGATGGTGACCGGATTCCTCGGCCCTAACGGCGCCGGCAAATCGACCACCATGCGCATGATCGTAGGGTTGGCCAAGCCAACCGCCGGGCAGGTCGCAGTCAACGGCAATAATTTTCGCTCATCAAAGCATCCATTGACCGAGGTGGGGGCCTTGCTCGAAGCGAAATCGGTGCACAAGTCGCTTACCGCCCGCACCCACTTGCGGGCTATGGCAGCCACCGGGGGTATCTCGAGATCTCGTGTGGACGAGGCGTTGGAACTGACCGGTTTGAGCCAGTTGAACCGGAAGAAGGTCGGCGGCTTCTCACTGGGTATGGGTCAACGTCTGGGCATTGCCTCGGCGTTGCTCGGGGACCCACAGGTGTTAATCCTTGATGAACCGGTCAACGGACTGGATCCCGAGGGTGTCGCCTGGGTGCGTAACCTGGCTCGCCAGCAGGCAGCCGAGGGGAAAACGGTTTTCATCTCCTCGCACCTGATGAGCGAGATGGCGCAGACCGCCGATCACCTGATTGTTATTGGTCGTGGGCGGATCCTTGCCGATGCGCCGATCAGTGAATTTATTGATGATGGATTGCGTCAGACCATTGTGCGCTCGTCGAATCTGGATCCGTTGATGACGGTTCTCGCAGCCGATGGTGTGCAATTAACCCGACTGGATTCCACCACCTTGCGTGTGGCTGGTCCGGACTCGGAATCGATTGGACGCCGGGCTTTGGAAAGCGGAATCGTGCTCAGTGAGCTCCGACCACTGCAGCGCACGCTCGAAGACGCTTACATGGAATTGACCCGCGACGAGGTCGAATACAAGTCCCAAGTTCAGCACGACGCAGTCGCCGGAGGCACCCACTAATGAGCACTCACCTCGCAACCCCAAGCACTGGCAAAGTCACCTTTGGTGGCGTGCTGCGTTCGGAATCGATCCGATTCTTTTCGCTGAATTCCACCCGCGTCCTGATCCTAGTGGCGGTTGTACTCAATATGGGTATTGCCGTGCTGGGTGTCTGGGGCGTTGGTTCTTTCGCCAGCGAAGCCCCACCGATGGCCGGGGTGCCGGATATGACGAGCCCCGAATTTACTGCGGAACTGCTGGGCTCAGGCCTAGCCTTCTCGCAGCTAATCCTCGGTGTTCTCGGTGTGCTGCTGATGAGCGGCGAATTCACCACCGGCTCGGCTGTCAGTACCTTCCTGGCAAGCCCACAACGACTGCGTGTGCTGGGAGCCAAAGCATTACTCATCACCATCCTCAGTGCGCTCGTCCAACTGATTAGTAGTGTGCTGACCTATCTGGTCTGCTTGCCGCTAGCAAAGAACTACAACATGAAGTTGGACTTCTTCGCAAGTCACTTCCAAAACGTGCTTTGGTACGGTGCGCTCGCGGTAGTCATGGCAGCCCTGATTGGTTTGGCGCTGGGAGCAATCCTGCGTAACTCCGCAGGCGGCATCACCTCTTTGGTGGCCCTGTTCTTCGTACTTCCAATCGTCACCGGACTGCTGACTATGCTGGCAGACTGGGTGCAAAATGTTGTCCAGTTCCTCCCGGACCAGCTGGGCATGTCACTGGCTTTGCCGCAGTCCTATCCAAGCGATCTTGAACTGTGGCAACAGCTAGTTGGCGTAGCCGGTTGGACGCTGATCCCGTTGATCTTAGGTGCCTGGTTGCTTAAGGCCCGCGACATCTAAAAAATTGAAACACCGGATCAAACTAGACTGGATGATATGAGCCAAACATCGCTGCAGGAGCCGGTAGTCTCCTTCGACGAGCTGGCGGCCAAGCGGATGGGTCGGGTACGTAGATACCTGCGTACCCATCCGCGTGTGGTCGTTGTGGGGACCGTAGTCATTTACTTTTTCCTGGCGTTGCCCAACACCGTCATGATGGCCTACCTGCCTAATGTGCCACCGGCCTTGTATTTGTTACTGACCGTAGCTATTGGTCTGGCACTGTTGTGGCGGCGCAAGGCTCCACTGACGGTGTTATGCGTCATCTTCGTCCTTGAGTTTGTTGGCATATTACTTGCCGGCCAAAGCGGCGGTATGGGTGGCGTGGGAATGGCCATCGTCCTGTATTCGGTGGGCACCAGTTATTCTGGACGGCGGGCGATTCCCATTGCCTTGCTTGCAGGTTGTTTCCAACTGTTAATGATGGTGCTGATGGGCTACCCGGACCTGACCGATCTGACGGTGGAATCGGACGCGGAGAATATTGATGACGCGGCGGCCTCCGGGATCCTCATCGGTATTACCGGTGGCTTCCTGATCGGTATTTATGCTGCTGCTGCGGCCATCGGCACAAATATTCGTAACGCTCGCATCCATGAGGCCGAATTGAATCACTGGGCCTCCCAAGTTTCACGGCTCGCCCAGGTCCAAGAACGAAACCGTATTGCCCGCGAAATGCATGACGTGGTGGCTCACTCACTGTCGGTGATGATCGCTTTGTCTGAGGGTGCCCGTGTGGTGGGACGACGCGACCAAGAACGTTCCGAACAGGTACTCAAGGAACTATCGGGGACCGGACGTGCGGCCCTGTCTGATATGCGACGTATGCTCGGGGTACTACGGCAAAGCGAAACCGAAGAACTTGAACTGAAACCTACCGGCGGTAGCTTGGATCAGATGCTCGAGGGATTCCGTGTGGCAGGTTTGCCACTGACCTTTACGTATACCGGTGAGCCGCTTCCAGAAGATACAACTTTTCAGTTGACGGTCTTCCGCATCATCCAAGAATCTCTGACTAATTCATTGCGCTACGCTCACAATGTCAGCGATGTGCAGGTGCGTATGGAACGTTGTTCCAGCCAGGTGCGAATCGAAATTATCGATGACGGTGACGCAACCAGGGTACCGAGCGTGGGCACCGGCCAAGGACTACGTGGCATGCGTGAACGGGTTGCCCTCTTTGGCGGAACGGTGAACGCCGGCCCAGTGGCCCAAGGTGGCTGGATCGTGAAAGCTACCCTGCAAATGCCAGAACATTCCAACGAACATTTAGCCATCAAGGAGTAGCTCATGGAAGAAATTATCAAGGTGTTGCTGGTTGATGACCAGCCACTGCTACGCATGGGCTTCCGACTAATTCTTGAGGGCGAAAACGATATGCACATCGTGGGTGAGGCCGCCGATGGGTTAGAAGCACTCACGCAGACCGCGGCCTTGGCTCCAGACGTCGTGCTCATGGACGTGCGCATGCCAAAAATGGATGGGCTGGAGGCGACCGAACGGATCGCTAAACAGTACCCGGATACGAAGATCATCATCCTGACGACCTTTGACCTAGACGAGTACGCCTTTTCTGGATTGCAGGCAGGTGCCAGTGCCTTCCTACTCAAAGATGTTGCACCCGAAGAACTTGTCTCCGCGGTGCGCCTAGTAGCCTCGGGTGACGCGGTGGTAGCACCGCGCGTGACAGCCCGACTGTTGGAAACCTATGTGCGCCACGGTGCCAAGGGACATCCCGCAAAGACTGCCGACCCCCCGGAACGCGATCCACTGCTTGATGACCTGACTCCGCGCGAACAGGAAGTTCTGCGGGCCTTGTCCGAAGGACTATCAAATGCCGAAATTGCGCACCGATTTTTCCTCTCCGAGGCAACTGTTAAAACCCATGTTCGCCGGATTCTGACAAAGCTGCACTTACGTGATCGAGTGCAGGCAGTGGTTTATGCCTACGAAACCGGGCTGGTCATCCCATCGCAGGGCCTGGACTTCTAGACTTTAAACAAGAAACGCTGCTGACCGGCCTTCATCGGGTCCGGGCAGCAGCGTTCATACTTTAACGACGCTTCTGTGCCTTGCGGTCTTTTCGTGCAGTGGCGCGTAACTGAATCACGCGGGCGGCACCGACTGCCGCGATCAACAGGCCGCCGGCAACCGCTGCGATAAACAGGGCCAGACCAAGATTTACCTGACCTTCATAGGTAAAGTAGCGCAGCGTCACCTGGTCCTGGTTCTGCGCAATAAAAATGATCAGCAGCACCAGAACAATAAGTCCCAGAACGGACGCAGTCCAGATCCGACCTAGTTTGGTCGCTGGTAACTTGGACTCTGGTTCGGGCGGCGGGGTCTGGGACTTAGTTGGCTTCTCAAGCGGTGCGGTAACTGGCTTGACGCTGGTAGCACCGTCTGGATCTGACGTTGCTTCGTGTCCAACCGGGAGTTCGTCTGGTGTGTGAGGAGTCGATGCCATGATTTCACTCGTTTCCTAGTTGGCTACTTTCTGTCAGCATGCTTGTAGATGTCCTACTACGTCAAGCTCGACACTCAGAAGCTTCGTTGATGAGACATTTTAAGTTCAAAGCGGAGACGATTGCACCCCTTAAAGGCCGAAAAATACTAAGCTGGGAAAAGCTCGGCAGTTCAGGCCGACACAGCAACCTGATGAAAGAAGTGAGCACCCAGTTATGGCACAAGCCGCAGCAATGGCACACATTGCAGACCTGGCCGAGTACGTAGCGACCTCCCCTTCCAGCTTCCACGCGGTGGCTAGCGCCGCCAAACGCTTGGACGCGGAGGGATTCACCGCCTTGGATGAAAGCGCAGCATGGAATTTGAGCTCAGGCTCTTACTATGTTGTGCGAGATGGTGCGATCATCGCTTGGGTGCAACCCGAAGCCGCGACAGCAACCAGTGGGTTTCACATTCTTGGAGCCCATACCGACTCACCTGGCTTTAAACTTAAGCCAAAGCCGACAACCGGATCTAACGGTTGGTGGCAGGCAGGCGTCGAGGTATACGGCGGACCGCTGCTCAACTCCTGGTTAGACCGAGAACTAGTGCTCGCAGGCCGTCTGGTCTTGCGTGACGGATCGGTTCACCTGGCTCAGACCGAACCGCTGCTGCGTATTCCACAACTGGCTATTCACCTTGATCGTCAGGTTAACGACGGCCTGACCCTCGACAAGCAGACTCACACCAACCCAATCTTCGGAGCCGGTGATCTGGCTGATGCCGACATTTTGGGTATTTTGGCGGCCTCCGCTGGTGTTGATCCGACGCAGGTCGCAGGCTACGACGTGCTGACTGCCCCGGCCCAACGCGGAGAGGTCTTCGGCCATGGCAAGGACTTCTTTGCCAGCTCGCGGCTGGATAACCTCACCAGCGTGCACGCAGGGCTAATTGCCCTGACTAATCATTCGCGCACCCCATCGGGGCAGCGCATCGCGATGCTCGCGGCCTTTGACCACGAAGAAATCGGTTCGGCTTCACGCTCCGGTGCTAGTGGACCATTCTTGGAAGAGATCTTGGGACGAATCCAGGCATCCTTCGGTGCTAGTACGGAGGACAACGCTCGTGCGATGGCCGCCTCCGTATGCCTCTCGGCTGATGCTGGACACGCGGTACACCCGAACTATCCGGAACGTCACGATCCGGCTAACCGCCCACAGCTCAACGGCGGACCGTTGCTGAAGATCAACGCGAACCAACGATACGCAACCGACGCGGTAGGTGCTGCAGCTTTTGCGAACTGGTGCGAGAACGCAGGGGTTCCATACCAAGAATTTGTTTCGAACAACCAGGTTCCTTGTGGTTCAACCATCGGCCCGCTGACCGCTACCCGTTTGGGTATCCGTACGTTGGATGTCGGCGTCGCGTTGTTATCGATGCACTCGGCTCGCGAGATGTGCGGTGTGGATGATCCTTGGTACCTCTCCAAGGTATCCCGCGAGTTCTTCGGAGAATAAGCGTCACGAAAAGCCGAAAGGAGCCCAGAAGCTTTTGAACCTGGGCTCCTAAAGTTTCGGAACTTAAGACGACTAGCGGAACTACACGTACAAAAGTATTACTCGGCTTGTCGAAGTTCTGGATGGCATAATCGCTTGCATGTCGATCTTCAATCAGGACGTTCTCGTTTTTCAGCAGACTAAGAATATTTCGAAAAATGATTTTGCCATCTTAGATGGTTCCGGTGGGCAAGTTGCCCATGTTGAAACCGGAGGAAGTGCGCTCGGACGTATGTTTGCTGGCGCGCGGCAACTGACAGTATTTGACGGACCGGACAATCCGGTCGTTCAGGTCAAGGACACCATGACTATGGGTCGCGACCGTTTTGAAATTCTAGACGGGCAGAGCGTTCCGTTGGCGAGTCTGGTCAAGCGCGTTACTTTCTTCAAGACACGAGTCACCATTTCCATGCAGGGCGAAGAGCTGGATTTGCTCGGTAGCGTATGGGACTTTAATTTCCAGATCACCGGTTCCACCGGAGAGATGGCCAGCGTTACCCGTGAGTGGTCGGGGATGGGCAATGCGTTATTAGGTAAGTCCACCTACGCACTGCAGATCGCTTCCCATCTAAATGTTGGGCAACGTCAGGCGGTCATCGGATCGGTACTCGCTTTGGATCTAATCCGGGAGAAACAAAACCGTAGCTCGTAGAGTCACTCTCTGAGAACCAAGGAACATGCCTTCGAGGGCATATGTCTTTCTTGTCCGGTAAATAGACTGAAAACCCCGTAAAGTCAAAGGTGTCGGCTTGTTGTCGGGTGAGTGTCGGGGTCATGTCGTGGTGCTTACGTGTCTGCCGCCAGTAGTGTCACTTGCATGAATGAATCACGGATTGCAGAACTTCGCCGCGCTAAAGGTTGGACGCAAGAACGTCTGGCTACGGAAAGCGGCATCACTGTTAGAACTGTTCAGCGGCTCGAAGCCGGCAGCGATGCCAGCTTGGAAACAATCTCGCTGATCGCTAAGGCGTTGGACGTGCAGGTTGGTGAACTTTTTATCAGCGTGCAGACCCCACACTTCTCAGAAGCCGTCGACGGATTAGAAACTCGTACACGAGTTGATCAAGAGCGTCGAGATTCTGCCACCCAGGGAATAGTCCTAATATTTCGAGGGCTGGGAATACTGGTCACTTTCGCAACCCTGATTCTCGCCACGGTTGGACAATTCGGCTGGTACATCTGGTTGCTCATACCTGTCTATTGGGGAGTGGGCCGGTTACTGCTCGAAGCGGTCTTCCGATTGCGCATAGATCCCAAATTTGATGCCAAATATCCGCTCTCCTCGGCAAATAGAAAACTTTTGGGATAGTTCTATTCAGGTATTCCTCGTGGCGCATGTCGGATACCCACGAGTTTCCCACTTGTAGTTTTGCTTGCGGATGCCCGGTGATTACCTGCTGTTCACCGGGAACTGGTCTGATCAAAGAACATGAGTTCAGCACCGGCAAACATCAAAAATTTCAGGCCCGAAATTCAGGCGCTACGCGCCTTAGCGGTCCTGCTGGTGGTTGCTTACCATTTAGAGCCAGGTGTGCTCCCAGGTGGGTATATCGGCGTGGATATCTTCTTCGTCATTTCCGGTTTTCTGATCACCTCACATTTACTGCGCGAAGCACAACGCACCGGAACGGTGAATCTTGCCTCGTTCTTTGCCGGCCGAGCACGCAGAATCTTGCCCGCCGCGATGCTGGTCATTGTTGTTGTGGTTGTTGCCGGACTACTGATTCTGCCTAAGACGCTGTGGGGGACTCTGGGGATTCAAGCGCTCGCCTCCGCCTTTTCCGTGCAGAACTGGGTGCTCGCAGCTGATGCGGTTGATTATCTGGCCGCCGAAGAAGCCGCCGGTCCACTTCAGCATTTCTGGTCACTCGGAGTCGAAGAACAGTTTTACCTTTTCTGGCCATTGATAGTGCTCGTCGTCTGTGTGCTGGTTAAGCAAAATTTTCCGGGCCCACGAACTGACCGGTTTGCTTCCCGACGGCGGGTCATATTTCTCAGCTTTATGATTATCGCGCTGATCTCTTTGGGCTACTCGATCTACACGGGATACTCCGGTGATGCTGCCGGATATTTCATCACCACCACCCGCATCTGGGAGTTAGCCGTTGGCGGACTGCTCGCTGTACTGATGGATGCACACGCAAACGGATCTTTCACCCTTCCCCGATGGACCAGTTCGGCGGCTGTGCGAAATACTCTGGTGCTCATTTCCTTGGTCTCGATTCTGGGCGCTGCGCTGACCTATGATGCGCAGACGGTGTTCCCCGGAATTGCCGCAGCCCTACCGGTGCTCAGCTGTGTGGCAATTATTATTGCGGGCAATACTCGTGGGCTTGGTTCTTTGCACTTACTGGTTCAGTGGAAACCGGTGCAATGGATCGGCTTGGCTTCCTACTCGCTCTATCTCTGGCATTGGCCACTGATCGTCTTTGTCACCCATCTTCTGGGTCATGATCCAAACCCGATTCAAACGCTGGCCCTGTTGGCTGGGTCGTTGCTCTTGGCCTGGGCGAGCTTGAAGTTTGTTGAGTCGCCGGCACGGCAATTTAAGCCGTTAGCCGGCTCGGCGAAGCTTTCGCTGGTTGCCGGTGCAGCAGCGGTTGCAGTAGTGGCAGGAACTGCACTCATACCTGGTATCGCGCAACGAGAAAGCATCGAAAAGGATCAGCAGGCAGTCGCCCAGCTAATCCAGGATCCACCGGCAGGTTTTGGTGCCGCTTCGGTGGGCTCCGGAGCTCCGGCATACCTTCCGGAGACCACGCAGATCATCCCGGTGCCTGCCACGGCCGAGGATGATCAACCGGATTTGGGTGAGTGTGTCCAGGATCCGCAATCAACGCAGATCAAAGAATGCGAATTCGGGAGCAAAAACGCCAGCTTCACGGTGGCGCTGGTCGGCGACTCCCACGCAGCTCACTGGTTCGAAGCGTTAGCCGAACATGCCAAAGAGCGGGGCTGGAAAGTTGTCACGTACTTGAAGAACTCTTGTCCGTTTAGCGCTACGGAACGCACCGCAGAACGCGACGGGGGCATCAACTGCGCCGAAGCCAACAAGCAGACTCTGGAGAGGCTTAAAAGCAGGGACGATATAAACGCGGTGGTTGCTGCGAACTGGGCCGGAGCCAGCTTTGTGGCAGACGCTGCGCAAGGTTATGCGCAGCAGTGGAGCAAACTAGAAGATGCCGGTTTGCCAGTGTATGCGGTGGTTGATACTCCGCGGCCGCCCAAGGATGAATATGCCCGTGATTGCGTGGAAGAACATTCGGCAGAGCCCGAGGCTTGCAGCTTCGATAAAGCGGTAGCTTTCGAATCGGGGGACGTCACCAAGCAGGCGGCGAAACACGAGCCCCGGGTGAAGGTCTTGGATTTCAGTGATCAATTTTGTATCGACGAGCGCTGTCCGTCGGTGATAGGCAATGTGCTGGTCTACCGGGATAAGCACCACATCTCCGATACCTACATGCGCACTCTGGCCACAGTGTTTGGGGAACGTCTTGAATCGGCGATGAATGCTCAATGAAATTCAGTGCATGATCTAGGACACCTAGGGTTCTGTCATTGCACTTATCTCGGGTAGGATTGGAAGGTCTGTGCTACTGCACGCCCGAAACTTGGGTGCCGCGGTGCATGGATAACGCAAGAACCTCCTGTTGCGGAAATGCCGCGACCGTTTAGCCCAAAGGAGGTGGGTTCACATGCGTGCTTATGAACTTATGGTCCTCATCGATCCAGAGGTCGATGACCGCACCGTAGAGCCAACTCTCGAGAAGTACCTCGAAGTTGTTCGCTCAAACGGTGGAACGATCGACAAGGTCGATATCTGGGGACGTCGCAAGATGTCTTACGAGATCCAGAAGAAGGCAGAAGCCATCTACATCGTGGTGAACTACACCGCGGATCCAGCTACTTCGTCCGAGCTTGAGCGTCTGCTCAAGATCAACGAGCTGATCCTGCGTCACAAGGTCACCCGTCCGGAAGAGGCTCGCGTTTAATTACGCTTGCACTTTCGTTGTACGACAAACGTTCATTCTGACTAAGGAGAGTCAATGGCAGGCGAGACTGTTATTACCGTTATCGGAAACCTGACCGCCGATCCGGAGCTGCGTTTCACGCCGTCCGGTTCAGCCGTAGCGAACTTCACGATCGCTTCGACTCCTCGCACCTTTGATCGCCAGTCCAATGAGTGGAAGGACGGGGAAGCCCTGTTCTTGCGCGCATCGGTATGGCGTGAGGCTGCAGAGAACGTTGCGGAGACCTTCACCAAGGGCATGCGAGTCATCGCCCAGGGTCGTCTGCGCTCACGTTCGTATGACACCAAGGAAGGCGAACGTCGCACCGTCATGGAGCTCGAGGTCGATGAAATCGGCCCGTCGCTCCGCTTTGCGTCCGCCAAGGTAACCCGTACCCAGCGCTCCGGCGGTGGCCAGGGCGGCTTTGGCAACAACGGTGGCGGTGGAGGATTCTCCAACGCTCCGCAGCAAAATGCCCCACAAGCACAGCCGCAGCAACAGCAGCAGCCACAGCAGGGCGGCGGATGGAATGCTCCATCCAACGACCCGTGGAGCACCGGCGGTAACAACGGCGGCGGTGGCTGGGGCAACCCAGGCAGCGACGAACCACCTTTCTAAAAAACTATTTATTCACCATCCCGCAGATCTCTCTGCGGGCTCCAAACCTAAGGAGCTCCACGATGGCTAAGGCTGAAATCCGTAAGCCCAAACCAAAGTCCAATCCCTTGAAGGCCGCTGACATCACTGTCATCGACTACAAGGACGTAGCGTTGCTGCGCAAGTTCATTTCTGATCGCGGAAAGATCCGCGCTCGTCGCGTGACCGGCGTATCGGTTCAGGAACAGCGCAAGATCGCACAGGCTATCAAGAACGCACGTGAAGTAGCCCTGCTGCCTTACTCCGGCGCTGGCCGCGGCTAAGGAAGAGGGGATATAAAATGGCAAAGATCATTCTGACTCACGAAGTATCCGGTCTGGGTGCTGCAGGCGACATTGTTGAGGTAAAGAACGGCTACGCCCGTAACTACCTCCTTCCACGCGGGTTCGCACTCGTATGGACCAAGGGTGGCGAGAAGCAGGTTGAGTCCATCAAGGCTGCTCGCGCTGCTCGCGCCGTAGCAAACCTTGAGGATGCTCAGGCACTTGCTTCGAAGCTGAAGTCCCAGCCGGTGAAAATCACCATGAAGGCTGGCACCAACGGCCGCCTGTTCGGCACCGTGAAGACCGCAGACATTGCTGCTGCGGTTGAAGCTGCTGGCCTAGGCAAGATCGACAAGCGCAACGTTGAGGTCAACGACCACATCAAGTCGACTGGCAACTACACCGCAACCGTTCGCGTACACGAGGACGTTGTTGCAAACCTGAAGCTTCAGGTTGTTGCTGCAGCCAAGAAGTAAGTCTTTTTAGACTCACCTCTGTTCAAAGGGTGATGCATTCTCCGCAAGGGGAGTGCATCACCCTTTGACGTTTAACGACTCTTGCGCGAACGTGCGATAGCGCGTGAGAAATCAATGATGATCCCCAGCGCTACGAATCCGAATGCAGGTAGCCACGTGACTGCCCAATTACTCATGCTCCCGGCAGTTCGGTCGCGAAGGATAAGTTGCAGCAGTGGCCACAAGATTCCCAGGACCACTCCGATGATCATGAATGTTTGGTGGCCCTTGGGGGTAGCTTTCTTGGGAAAGGAATCCGCATATTCGTCGGGGCTTCCGAAGCTAGCTGTAGCTTCGTCGTAGTTGCTGCTCTCTGCTTCAACTTCGCGCACAATGTCACGAATGGTGGCGACGTCCAGATTCCGTAGTGAGAGATTAAAACGAAGCTCGGCGAGATAGTCTTTAGTGCTTTTCATCGTTTTCTCCTAGGTTATCTGGCGTAGCCAGGTTCGAACTTCTTGCAGAGTTGTTTGGCCTTGACTGGTGATCCTGAAGGTCTTGCGTGCTGGGCCGCGGTCGGTGATTTCCCATTCCGAGACGATATCTCCGGACTCTTCCATCACTCGCAACAATGGGTAGAGGGTGCCGCTTTTGATCCCTGTGAGACCATGTTCTTCGAGTTTGGATAGCAATGCATAGCCATGTGCTGGCTCATTCATTAGCTGATTCAAGATGATCACCGGTAGCGTTGAGCGCTTTACCTGATGAACTGTCTTATTCGCGTTCATGCCTTAAGTATGATTCATACATATTCAAGTTCCAATACTACTTTCGGATGACATCTGAGACTTTGCTCAAGTCACCTTTGCTTCCTAAAGCCCTGCGGAGAGGCGTAACCGCGCATTGGGTCATTGTTCATTCAAATGACCCCCGCCAAGGCCGTCACAATCATTGGGAAATGCGCCGGTCACACCTAATCTCAGAGATGAGAGTAGCTAGCTTTGAACAATGAAAGAACGGTGGAACACATGGGCTTTGCTTTTGCGGATCCGGATGTATTAACTGAGGCCCAGCGTGAGGCTGTTGCCGAACATCGACGTTCGGTGAAGATTGAGTCTCGCAAGCTCTCGCTGCGCGAAATGCGCGAGGACGCGCAGCTGAGCCAGGTGGAGCTTGCAACATCCCTGAAGCTCAGCGTAGACCGGGTTGCACGTATGGAAGCCGGGGATCTGGACCGCGTGCAGGTGGCAACACTTCGGCGATATGTTGAAGCGATGGGTGGCAGGCTTAAGGTAAAGGCCGTTGGTGAAGCAATTCACGTGGACCTTGGATAAGTAAACAAGGCGGGTCAAATTACTGCATATTAGCTGTCAAGGCCAGACCGGTCAGCGCAAATTGAAGACAGCTCGTCGCTAAAACTCTGAACTCTCGTGCAAAAGCCCTAGCCGCGGTGAAATCAACCGCAAATACCGGCTAAAGTGTTCCGGTGAGATGCGGGTTACTGATCTGCATCACAAGGAAGTTTAGAAGGGGTTATTTTGCACGAGCGTATTCACCACCGGGCCTTTGTCGATCGTTTGATGAGTGCAGAACAGGCAGCAACTTTTATCAAACCCGGAATGACGGTGGCCATGAGTGGCTTCACCGGTGCGGGATACCCGAAAGCGGTTCCTGGCGCCTTGGCCGCGCAGATGGAAAGTCAGCACGCTCAGGGACAAGACTTCAAGATCAACGTGCTGACCGGCGCCTCGACCGCACCGGAGCTCGATGGTGTGCTCGCCAAGGCCGAGGGCATGAACCTGCGCCTGCCTTATATGTCTGACCCTGAGCTACGCCGGCGAATCAACGACGGCAACATGGAGTACATGGACATTCACCTGTCCCACGTCGCTCAGCACGCCTGGTTCGGCTTCTACGGCAAGATCGATGTAGCTATCGTCGAGGTGGTCGGCGTGACCGCAGAAGGCGATCTGATCCCTTCCAGCTCGGTTGGCAACAATAAGACTTGGCTGGAAATGGCAGACCAGATCATCATCGAGGTCAACACCCAGCAGTCGGCCGCGATGGATGGCATGCACGACATCTACTACGGCACCGCGCTGCCTCCACACCGCAAGCCAATTAACCTGACTACGGTACGTGACCGCATCGGCCAGAAGTACATGGATATCGATGTCACCAAGGTGGTGGCGGTCGTAGAAACTGATGCGCCAGACCGTCTGAGCCCTTTCGCTCCGGTAGACGAGACCAGTACCCAGATCGCAGATCACCTACTTGATTTCTTGGACTATGAGATCCGCCAGGGAAGACTGACCGAGAAGCTACTGCCATTGCAGTCCGGCGTAGGCAATATTGCCAACGCCGTACTAGCCGGACTGGCTCGTGGCGGATACGAGGGCCTAACCGCCTACACGGAGGTCATCCAAGACGGGATGTTGGAGCTGATCAAGGACGGCACCATCGAGTTTGCCTCCGCCACCAGCTTCTCGCTGTCTGCCGATGGTATCGACGAGTTCAACAAGCACGTGGATCACTACCGTGAGCGGATCTTGCTTCGTGCTCAGGAGATTTCCAATCACCCGGAAATCATTCGCCGGTTGGGCTGCATTGCGCTCAACGGCATGATTGAGGCGGATATCTACGGCAACGTCAACTCCACTAACGTGCTCGGATCCCATGTGATGAACGGTATTGGCGGCTCGGGTGACTTTGCCCGTAACGGTTACCTGTCGGTGTTCATGTCCCCCTCAGTGGCTAAGGGTGGCAAGATCTCCGGTATCGTGCCAATGGCCAGCCACGTGGACCACACCGAACATGACACGATGATCCTGATTACCGAGCAGGGCCTAGCTGATCTGCGTGGACTTTCACCTAAGCAGCGCGCCCAGCTGATCATCGACAAGTGCGCACACCCCGAATACCGTCCGATGTTGCAGGACTACTTCGACCGCGCACGTAAAGAAAGCTACGGCAAGCACACCCCACACCTGTTGGGTGAGGCGCTTGCCATGCATCAGCGCTTCTTCGAGACCGGTGATATGCGCTTAGCTAAGTAGCTCAAGATCGCTTTAGGCTGGACCCTGACTCTTTTGAATCAAGGTCCAGCCTTCGCTTTAACTATCTCTTATTTAGCTTCGCGAAGGTAAAATCCCTGAGTCTGGTTGTTGTACATGCGCACTTCGTTCAAGTGGCCGGTCGGCACGTTCGGGTTCGCAGGATCTGCAATTTTGGTTCCCGGTGCATAGAACATGGCTAACGGTGCATCGGAGTAGTTCAACGTCGTAAAACCGTTGTTGACCCAGAAGTTGAGAACTGCAACGTCACCGTTTGCATGGGTGACCTGAGGATACTTAATTTCTAAGCAGTCAGGGGAATGCTCGGCGGTGACATCATCACCTGGACACCACGTTCCGTTGACCAGTGAGAGATCCAAGATTCCTCGGTCTGTCGCAGCCAAATCTTCTATGGACTCGGCGACTAACTGCTTACCGTTCCAAGCTAAGGTCGCCTTAATCTGTCCGCTGGGAGCTGCGGCCGGCTCGGTGGTCAAAAGTTCCCGGTCAGCGATGACCAATTTCTTGCCGTCGACTTTCAAAGAGCTGGGAATCCCGCGTGCCCCGCCGTTAACATCACCCATCTGGAACGGCTTACCCAGCGGGGCGATGCCCTGCGCTGTGCTCTGAAAAAGCTGGATGTGTGCTGGCCACGCTACGCCGCCCTTGTCGCAGTAGAACGCCGTGACCAATTCTTTCACCCCGTCGCCGGTGAGGTCAGCGGCTACGGTGAGCTTCGAGTCTGCAAGGGTTGGAGCGCTCGCGTTGGGGTATTCCGGATGTTTTGCAGGCAGCGCTCCGTCGACGAGTTTTCCCGCTGGGAAGCCACACATCGACGGAATCTTTGCGGATTTGAGCATTTGCGGGGTTAGATCTGCAAGGGATGCGGGAGGCGAGGGGGCCAGTTTCGACTCGTGGGCTGATGGACTAGATGGTTCCGTGGTCGTTGGAGGCACGGTGCACGAGACCATTGCCAAGGCAGCGATGACGCCAAGAACAGCCGGAATTATTTTTCGCTGTGGCACGGTAGTTTCCTAAGCAAGAAGTGATTATCTGGTGTTTATCTCCGAGCTTATAGTGAATTACTACTTGTGGGAGCGTCCATTTTGAGTATGACGCCAAACTTCGAGATTTGTGAGCCGCTGCCTGACGTTCTTAATGATGCAGGCTAGGACGATAAATTAATTCTTGGATACGCCCATCAAGCAACCTTGAATCCACAAGTTCAAGGTCAAAATCCTCGACGCCGGCGAAGATTGGATCCTGACCCGTGAGCCCAGTCAGTGCAGGGAAGATGGTTAGCTGAATAAAATCAACCAGCCCCGCTGCCATAAGTGCCCTATTCATAGACAAAGACCCGTGCGAACGCAGTGGGACCGTGGATTCAGCTTTTAACCGCGGCACCACCGCTAGCGCGTCACCACGCTCTAGCGAGGCATCGGGCCAGTCCAAGACACCGGTCAGCGTATTAGAAATGACGGTGGCGGGTTGTTTATGCATCGCCTCGCCCCACGGGTCATCAACATCCGAATATTTGTCGGCCTGCGCCCAAAACTGTGAGAACAGCTTGAAGGTGTTGGAGCCGAAAACCATATGACAGGGGGATGCATACTGCTCTAAACGGCGGGCTAGAAGTTCGGGGCCTTGTTTGCCCCAGTAACCACCCCAATTTCCCGAGGCGCCGCCAAATCCGTCGAGGCTCGAAAACACGTCAAAGGTATATGTCGCAGGCATGAGAACTCCCGGTGTAATGAGCTAAGTGCAACTCACCTTACGCCTGCCCGGGCCTGCCCGGAACCCTGAAGTGAAGGCCGGTCCACGGTCATTTAGTTTCGCTCAACCCTTGAGCGCGCAGGACATTCTTTTGTACCTTGCCGGTGGAGGTACGTGGCAGATCCTGTGGGAAAACGATGGTTCGTGGAACCTTATATCCGGCAAGTTTTTCCCGAGCAAAACCGATCAAGGTCTCCTCATCTAGGGTGGACCCGCTGGCTCGGATGACGTAGGCGACCGGACGCTCTCCCCACTTCTCATCAGGCACCCCCACGACTGCCAAGTCCAACACTTCCGGGTGAGAAGCCAACGCCTGTTCCACCTCAATGGTGGAGATGTTCTCGCCGCCAGAAATGATAATGTCCTTCGCCCGGTCGCGTACCTGGATATAGCCGTCGGGATGCATCACCCCAAGATCCCCGGTGTGGAACCAGCCGCCGGCAAATGCCTGTTCTGTGGCCGCTTCGTCACGGTAGTAGCCAATCATGACGTTGTTTCCGCGCAAAACAATCTCACCCATGGTCTGTCCATCGGCGGGAACATCGCCCATATTCTCGTCAACTATCCGGGCGCTTTCTGCGGTCAGCATGCCCACGCCCTGGCGGGAGAGCAGGGATGCACGCTCATCTTCGCCCAGCTGATTCCACTCGTCTTGGTATTCACAGATCGTGTAGGGACCATAGACCTCAGTCAGGCCGTACACGTGGACTACCTCGATACCCAATTTTTGGAGCTTGGCGATAATTGCTGGCGAAGGTGGTGCGCCCGCGGTGGTGATGCGCAGTGGTGCCTGGAGCGGGTGAGCGCGCGGCGCATCGGCAATGATCGAGCAGACCGTGGGAGCCCCGCAGAGGTGTGTTGCGCCAAGTTCTTCAATGCCATCCCAGACTGCATCTTCGCGGACACCACGCAGGCAAAGGTGGGTGCCGCCGGCTGCGGTGACCGCCCAGGGTGTGCACCACCCATTGCAGTGGAACATTGGCAGTGTCCAGAGGTAGCGGGTTTGGGTGGTGAATCCCTGGTGGTGCGCCTCGGAGAGCGAGTTCAGGTAGCTGCCGCGATGCGAGTAGAGCACTCCCTTGGGTTTCCCCGTGGTGCCCGAGGTGTAGTTCAAGGCGATGGGTGCGCGCTCATCTGCCACCTCGTAGGCCAGCGGTTCCGCCGTCGAGGCAGTATCAAGCAGCTCCTCTAGCGTCCCGTCCACCGCTACCTCGGGGCGTTGGCCGGTGTACTGGTCATCGGTGATCTCGATCAACGCTTCGAGGCTCAGAATCTCGGCACGCAAGGTTGAAGTATTAGCTAACAGCTCGGTGTCGGCAAAAAGTAGCTTCGCCTCGGAGTGATCCATGATGTAGCGCAGCTCGTGGGCGGTGAGTCGCGTATTTAAAGCGATCAGCACGCCTCCTGCCAGTGGTACCGCGTAGTGCGCCATCAGCATTTCTGGAGTATTGGGGGCCAACACGGCTACCCGGTCACCTGGGTTAATACGCGTCTTGATGGCCTGCGCAAAGCGTTGCACACGGGACTCAAATTGTGCGTAGCTGTAATTTCGTGAGCCGTGAATGATCGCGGTCTTGGATGGATAAACCTCGGCCGAGCGCTGTAGGAAACGCAGAGGGGTGAGTTCCGAATGGTTTGCCTGAGTCATGACCATGTGCGCGACATCCTTCGATTCATCGTTGTGGTTTACTTCAATTTGTCCATGTGAGCTGAAGCACTTCCATCTAATATCGTGGCATGAACCTCAGGGTCAAACAAAGAAACGCAGTCTCATTGCGTCGAGTGGGCGAAATTCAGCGGTCAGTGACTATGTCACTGACTAAACTTTGCGGGAAAAATACCGAGAATCTTGTCATCAGATTCCTGTGCGGTACCGCGGCCATCGGTGTTATTGGTCAATACCCAAAGCTCTCCGGCAGCAGTGACTACTGCGTCCCGAAACCTTCCGTAGCGGCCGGTGAAGGCTTCGGTGGAATCACTCGGTGAGCTCAAATCGATGATTCGCAACCGTTCACCACGCAAGTTAGCCACATAAAGTACGTCCTGGTGAATACTCATGCCACTAGGGCTCGCAGACTCAGTGCTCCATTGCTGGAGCGGGTCAACGTAGTCAGCATTATTGGCGATACCTTCGGTGACCGGCCACCCGTAGTTGGCACCCGCTCTGATCAGGTTCAGCTCGTCCCAGCGGTTTTGCCCAAACTCGCTGGCGTACATGGTTCCATCGCTAGCCCAGGCGAGTCCCTGCGGATTACGATGACCGAAGCTAAACACCGGAGAATCGGGAAAAGGATTATCTTCCGGAACTTCACCGTTGATGGTTAGTCGCAAGATCTTTCCGCCGAAGCTGTCTAGGTCTTGGGCCAAAGATTCATTTCCGGCATCACCAACGGTTGCGTAGAGCATCAAATCTGGTCCGATGGCCAACCGTCCGCCATTGTGGATCGTTGCCGAAGGTAGCCCTGAAATAAGCGTTTGTGGATTTGTGAGGCTCAGATTTCCAGCCTCTCCAGTTACCTCAAAGCGCTGGATTCGATTCCCCTCGGCGGCGGTCGAATAGGCGAACAGGTATGGCCGTTGATAAGCCAGCCCGAGCAGTCCACCCTCACCACCATGAACTACGTCGTTGAGTTTGCTAACTTGCCGCTGATTTCCTTCCGTGTCTATTTCCAATATTCGTCCAGAATCACGTTCTGAAACCAAGAGCGTACTCTCCGCGAAAACCATTGACCAGGGAGCATTTAGCTCATCGGCAACGATGCGGGGTTCGGCTGTTTGTGATGCAGAACCACTGTTGGAGACGTTGACTGGTGGTGCTGATGGCTGCGCAGTGCAGGCCGTTATGGAAACAGCGCAGGCCAGGGCAATACCGAGGTAAGCAGTGGTTTTACCGATGGCTACTGGTCCGGGACGCATGGGATCAGGCTAGCAACTTTGGTTTAATGCGCAAGGGAGTTTTGGGATAAGTCTGAGCAGCGCTAAAAATGAATAATTTTCTGATTTGCCAACAAAAAATGGGTACTCATCGAATTTCAGCTCGAATATTTCGATTTGCGAAGCGATTTGTTTGACGGTTACGCACGTTGCCCAATATCGTTTAATCAGAATCATGAGCGTCAGCAAAAGCCCTGGCTAGCTGGCCGGCAACCCTCTATACGGTAGCGGGGTGCTCCAGGTGAGGATTCGGTGTCGTGCAACACCGCACGATACAAGTACCGCACATCGAGGCGTAAAACCTTCGACGGCGGGCCAAAGTAAGCAGTAGGTGCTTTTGTCCTGTCGCCGACCGTCGCCGTACCGATGTGTATGAAGTAAAGGAAGCAAAGCATGTCTTTGAATCAAGAGCTTGACGCGCTGACGTTACGCAAAGTTTTCGCGCAGCACCCATCCGGAGTTGCCGCGCTTTGCGCCGATATCGACGGTGAGAAGACGGGAATTGTTGCCTCCTCGTTCACCGTGGGGGTCTCACTGGAACCCGCGTTAGTGATGTTTGCGGTGCAGAAAACCTCAAATACCTGGCCAAAGTTGCGCGGTGCTAACCGCATAGGTGTCTCAGTGCTCAGTGAGCGCAATGAAGGAGTCTGCGGGCAGATCGCATCGAAGAAGGGCGATCGGTTCCTCGGTATTAATACACACAGTAGCGCCGATGGTTCATTGTTCATTGAGGACTCCACACTATGGCTCGACACCTCAATTTATAGTGAGGTAGAAGCGGGAGATCACTGGGTGGTACTGCTAGAAGTTCATGGCCATAAGCTGGCCGAGCATCTTCCATCGATCTTCCATGATTCACGATTTCACTCGTTACCGGTCCCGGAATTCGTCTAAATAGCTTTTTCGCGCCGCCGGCCTCTTGATCAAGAGGCCGGCGGCGCGATGCTGTTTAAGCAGTAGGTCTCGAGTTGATGCCGGGACTCCGTGCGTCACAAGTCGACGCGGGCGACTTTGAGCTTAATTGTGGATTACTTCGCCCAAAGTTACGACTCAGTAGCTTATAGTCGCTGTGACTACCGACTTCTAAGACTGTTGATTATCCACAAAACTGTCCACATGCATGTGGACAGTGCGTGGATAAGTTCCATCATAAGGCGAAATACACCGTAATTCCGGACTTTATCCTGTGGATAACGTAAGTTGAGAAGATTGTCTCTACAAAGAAATAAACTTTCTATCCACAGGCGTCAAAATATATTTATACTAGTCAACTCATAGTTCAATGAGTTTAAGTGTGGTAATCCACAAGCTTCTCCCCAAGTCACGCACAGGGTCATCCACAGCGAGAGCATGCTTATCCACAGATCTTGTGGATAACCGAGTTTACGGCTATAGATAAGAGACCTAGTGTTGGCTTTGGGACTGATATATCCACAGGTACCGCTGACGCTATAGCGTCGGTCGGCAGTGACATGCTTGAGCGTTGCCATCGGGGCACAAGGGTATTTCCCAGAGGTTCAATAGGGGATGGAAGTGTCTGTTATGAGTGCGGAACCGGTCTACGAAAGTCAGGGTTCTGAGGCGGGTCGTACCCCGCCGCAGGATATTCCTGCCGAAATGTCGGTTCTCGGCGGCATGATGCTGTCTAAAGATGCCATCGCCGACGTGGTTGAGGTGTTGCGTGGAACAGATTTTTATCGTCCAGCCCACGAGTCAATCTTCGATGCAATTATCGATCTCTACGGTCGTGGTGAACCTGCCGATGCAGTGACCGTCTCGGATCTGCTCACCAAGCGCAGCGAAATCGCCCGCGTCGGTGGAGCTGCCTATCTGCACAATCTCATCCAACAGGTACCAACGGCCGCAAACGCCGGCTACTACGCTGAGATTGTCCGTGAGCGGGCGGTGCTTCGCCGTCTGGTGGATGCCGGAACACGTATCGTGCAGATGGGTTACTCGCCAGATGGCGAAGTTGACGCCATCGTGAATGAAGCCCAGGCTGAGGTCTACAAGGTTGCCGAAAACCGAAATAGTGAAGACTACGTACGCCTCTCGGACATCATCGAAGGAACAGTTGATGAAATCGAGAACGCCGCCAATGCCGGCGACGGAATTACCGGTGTGCCTACCGGATTCTACGAATTCGACGAGCTGACCCAAGGTTTGAAGGGCGGACAGATGATTATCATCGCGGCCCGTCCGGCAGTGGGTAAATCAACCTTTGCTCTGGATTTCGCCCGCTCGGCGGCCATTAAGAACAATATGGCTACCGTCTTCTTCTCCTTGGAAATGGGCCGCAATGAAATTGCGATGCGACTGCTCTCGGCGGAAGCGTCCATTCAGCTCCAGGACCTGCGTAAGGGTTCGGTAGAAGACGCGCAGTGGACCAAGATTGCCACCACCATGGGACGGCTGAACGAAGCGCCACTATTCATCGACGATTCGCCGAATATGTCCATGATGGAAATTCGTGCGAAATGCCGCCGGCTCAAGCAACGCAATGAGCTGCGCATGATCATCCTGGACTACCTCCAGCTGATGAGTTCCGGTAAGCGCGTGGAATCGCGTCAGCAGGAAGTCTCTGAGTTCTCACGTAACCTCAAGCTGCTGGCCAAGGAGCTAGACGTTCCGCTGGTTGCCCTGTCGCAGCTGAACCGTGGTTCCGAGCAACGTACCGACAAGAAGCCAATGATTTCGGACCTTCGTGAATCGGGTTCGATCGAGCAGGACGCCGACATGGTCATCTTGCTGCACCGTGATGACGTGTATGACAAGGAAAATCGTCCGGGTGAAGCCGACGTGATCATCGCTAAGCACCGTGCAGGTCCTACCAAGACCATCACCGTGGCCTTCCAAGGCCACTACTCGCGCTTCAGCAACATGCAAAACGATGGCTAAGAATTTGCCTTGAACCAAAGCAAAAATGTTGGGCTCGAGAAANNTTTCTCGAGCCCAACATTTTAAGTTAGTAGCTAGCCTTCGCACGGATTGGGCCGGCTAGAAAAGGCTGAGTACCCCGCTGGAAAGAATTCCCGTGGCACCAACCATCACTGCAAGAGAAACCGCGGTGATTTTGACCATGCGGCGACGTGTATCTTCGTTAAGCATGCCTTCAGCTTACAAAGCAAAGCTGAATAAACACTAACCAAAGATGCCGAATCAGCGAGCATGGCATTCGATGAAAGAATGACGGTATGCCTTCGTCACCCACCCCACCCGCAAAAACTTCGGGTATCGAGTCGATCTACGACGCCAAATATTTAGCCACCACCGTGGGAATGTTTGTTTTAGTGTTCCTGGTGGCCTTTGAATCGATGGCTGTGACCACCGTGATGCCACTGGTTAGCGAATTATTAGACGGGCAACGCTACTTTGCGCTGGCCTTTGCCGCTCCCATGGCTAGTGCCATGCTTGGCATGGTTGCCGCCGGTGAAATATCGGATCGACGTGGTCCTAAAATCCCGCTCTATGCCTCGGTGAGTGTCTTTGTTATCGGCTTGTTGATCTGCGGGACGGCGAACACCATGCAGGTGTTGATTCTTGGAAGGATCTTGCAGGGGATTGGCGGGGGCGCAATTACTGTGGCCATCTATGTGTTGATCGCCAGAGCTTACCCAGCAATTCTCCATACAAAAATCTTTGCACTCTTCGCCACCGCGTGGGTGATCCCAGCTTTGGTTGGCCCGTGGATCGCGGGGCTCATTGCCACCTATATCCACTGGCGCGCGGTATTCCTTGGCGTTCTAGTATTTATTGCACTGGCCTTTATCGCTATCGTCCCCACCTTGCACCGGATGTCCACAGAACGTGATCCAAGCCTGGGACCGGTATCAACCAAACGCCTACTATTGGCAGCGCTCACCGGCGCACTGGTCATCGTGATGAACCTGCTTGGCAATTCCGGTACCGGTTGGTCTTTAGCCGGTCTGCTGGCCGCGCTGTTACTCGCACTGGTAGCCATCAGGCCCTTGCTTCCGCGTGGAACTTTTACCGTACGTCGCGGGCTGCCGGCCACAATAATGACCCGAACGCTTGTAGCTGGCGCATTTTTCGGGGCGGAAATTTATCTTCCTTATATGCTCCGCGAAGACTACTTCTTAGCGCCAGACCGCGCCGGGCTAGTCCTCACGGCGTCTGCTTTGATGTGGTCACTAGGCTCCTGGCTGCAAGGCAGAGTCGGGGACCGGCTCAGTAACGCGGCGTGTATTTCGATTGGTGGTGTAGCCGGTGTTATCGCAATATCCACTGCGTTGTGCGCGGCGTTGTTCCATCCGCCCGTGGCGCTACTTGTCGCCGGATGGGCGGTTGGCGGGTTCGGCATGGGCATGATCTTTCCCCGGCAAAACGTGAACATGTTTGCCCTGTCATCTAAGGCAGAACAAGGCTTTAACTCCTCGGCCATGACCTTGGCGGACTCGCTGGGCAACGCTTCGGTGACCGCGCTGGGTGGTGTCATCTTCGCAATGGCCGCTATCGGATTTGGCTTCGTCGCGGTCTTCGCGTTCTCGCTGCTCCTGATCCTTGTGCTGCTGATCATCGCCCCGCGCACCAAAGCCAACGCCGCGGTAAGTGTCTAGTTATGCTGGTCAAATGGCTACCAAATTACCAGTGATCGGGGCACCTGCAACCCGGGCATTAGAAAAAGCCGGTATCACCAGCCTCGAACAGGCAGGGGATACCGGCATCAAAGCACTAGCAGCACTTCACGGGGTGGGGCCCAAAGCCCTGAAGATTCTTAGTGAAGCGATCGCCCAGCGCGGACTAAAAATGAAGAGCTAAGCACTTGGCAGAACCTTTAAATGCTCGTCCATGGTTGCCGCTAGGTGCTCTTGGAATTCAGGATGTTTGGCAATATAGGCTTTGACGTAAGGGCAGACCGCGACAATTTTTGCCCCGCCGGAGATCGTGTTGTCCAACGCGAATTTCACCATCACGCTGGCTAGTCCTTGGCCGCCGTATTGCTCGTCGACTACCGTGTGGAAGAAGATCCGCTCGACACCGTCCACACCCTGAAAATCACGGTAGTGTGCGGCTCCGATCAACTTTCCGTTGTCGTCCAAGGCATAACGATTGCGATCCGGAAGATATGCCGGGGTAATCTCACTCATGCTGATTCAACTTTCTACGATGGGTTCACGCGGGGACGTAGTCGGACGGTGGGTAAGGCCGGAGCAGGTAGTGCCGCCGGAGTATTCGCTGGGAAAGGCCCAAACCGGTCTTCTGAAGCATCTCCCGGTTCGGCACCAATTTCAGCCTGATATTGCGCACGGAACGCCAGGACCTCTTCATGCGTGCGGCCCACGAAGTTCCACCACATGAGGATGTCTTCGCCTAGCGGCTCCCCACCAATGAGCAGTGCACGCAATGGCTCGTCGCCTGCCTTAATCCGCAGAATGGTGCAGCCGGCCCGGACAAATCCGAGTTCACGGTGTTCCAGCTGATTCCCATTGAGCGTTGCTTGGCCCTGGTCAATGAGCAACCCGTGTTCGTGATTGGCTGGCACGAGGATACCGACTTCGGCTCCGGCTTCTAGATGCAGTTCGGCGCCACTGAGTTCGGTATGTGTTTTCACCGGTGAGGTAGAGGTTTGATCGCCGATGGCGAGGGTGCCTAGGAATACGTTGAGCATCCAACCAGTCCCGTTCATCGGTTCTGGACGGTAGTTCTCAAAGGTCGGTTCCATATTGCGTACTCGGTCCGGCAGCGCAGTCCATAGCTGTGCTCCGTGCAAGATGGTGGATTCTTCGCACAAAAACTCCGAATGCGTGATGCCGTGACCGGCGGTCATCAAGTTCACTTCACCGGGACGTACTATCGCCTGATTCCCGGCAGAATCGATGTGCTCGATTTCTCCGCTGAATAACCACGAAACCGTCTGCAGCCCAGTGTGTGGATGGCGCGGAACACTCATGCCACCGGTGAGCGAAACATCATCCGGACCGTAATGATCGAGGAAACACCACGCGCCAATCAAGCTCCGCTGACGCTGGGGAAGCGTACGGAATACGGTCATAGCTCGCGGACCACCCAAGGGAACTGGGCGAGGCTCGAGGGTCTGTACCTCTAAGTGCGCATCAAGATTACTGCAGTCAATTTCCGCAGGGGCCGGTTCGAGGTTGCTCATAGGCTAAGACTAGGCAGGTTGTTTCATTCGTGCCACCCATAATGCGGTGGTTCCCGCCCAAGCCGCCACCGCAATCCAAATAAGTATTTGTCCCAAGGCAAAGAGCGCGGTGAAGTCCGGAATGGACCCCAGTGAAAGGCAAGCTGTCGACAGCATGCCCAAGGGAAACACAATGGCCCATAATCCGGTCTCGTAGCTCACCGGATGTCGATGCATTACATGGCGCCAGATCCCAAAAATTATCAGCAGCGGGATGAACCACAATCCGATAGACAACAACGCCAACGTGGTGAACGCGATGTTTGCCTGTAGCCATTGCGGAATTTCACCACTATTTGCTAAGCCTAAAAGCTGCGAACCGGTCAGCACGCTGATTGCCGTGGCACCCATGAAGATCCAATAAGTGGGGGAGAGCGTTTCGGCTCGATTCGGGTAGCGAATCATGCGCACCGTCACCAGTGTCGCGGTCAGCAAGTAAAGCGAGCAGCCCAACAACCAGATACCTAAGGACAGCATCGGTGTCCAGGATCCGAGGTAGGTGTGGTGTGCCAGGCCGCCTGCCACCGACTGTGTAGCAACAACCCAGAGGAACCACGAGCCGTTGGCAAGTGTCAGGGCAGGCTCGGGACGCTCATGCAGCACTAATCCTGCAGGAATGGCATAGGTGCCCGCCACCCACAGAAGCGCACCAAAAATCATGGCCGTGAGTGCGGCGCCTGGCATATTCAAAACTGCCAAAACTAAGGCTAGGACGTTGGCGGCCGCCACGACGGTGAAGAACCCAAAACCAACCGCAGGGTTCAAGATATCTAACAGCATTGCGGCTGGGTGCCGCACCGCACGTAGTGTCAGCACCCCCAGCAATCCGAGGAACATGACGAAGGCGAGCAACGAAAATACCTGTCCCAATGCGATAAACCCAGACAGAACCAAACCCAAACCAATGATGCCGGTGGCCATGACGCTGGAAAAAACTGAGGGAGCAAGAGCGGTAACCCAATGTGAGAAGCGCGGCCGTATGCCATCCAGTTTTTGGTTCACCTGTTGCTCCTCGTATTCTTCGGTCTCGAATTTGAGGGTAGCGCGAGCGGGGCTTGGTATCCAAGCCGCGTCTCAGGTTGCTGGCGTACGATCTTAAGGAAGGTACCGGGATGAGCTCAAGGAGAACTAAACATCGTGGACACTACCAATCTTCGTCGTGATGATCTGCTTAAGCTTGAACGACAATTATGTTTCGGGTTAGCGGTCGCCTCACGCGCGGTGATTTCAGCCTATAAGCCCGTGCTTGACCCGATGGGTCTGACCCACCCGCAGTATTTAGTCATGCTGGCCTTATGGGAGCACGGCCCGATTGGCGCTCGTGAACTAAGCGAGAAGTTGCATTTGGATCCAGGAACCCTCACTCCGTTGGTGAAACGGCTTGAAAAAGCCGGGTTGCTTGAACGTCGCAAGAATCCTCGGGACGAACGCGCAATCCTGATTGAAATTACGGCGCAGGGCAACGCATTGCGTGAGCACGCACTGGATGTTCCTAGCCAGATGATGCAGCGACTGAACCTCAGTGAAGAAAAGGTTGTTGAGCTGTGTGAGATTCTGGGCTCGGTAGTGAACGCAGGAATTTCTGCGCCGAGGGAATGACCTAAAATATAGTTGGTGCACCAACTAATAGCGTAGACTGGAAGTACTGACGTAGCCCGCCCAGGCGCACCGACAAACATGAGGTTTACACCATGGACGAGTCACCACTACCCATCATCAGAGATATCACCGGACTAAGCCTTCGGTACCGCGCCCTTTGGCGTCTGAAGTTTCTAGGCCTGAGCATCTTTGGCCCGGCTGAACGCTCGGTAGCCACCAGTCCGCGCGAACGCATCAAATGGGATCGGGCCATGATGGTGTTGCGCGCACATCAGGCCGCCGGAACACAGCCTGATGAACAGACTATTTACACCACTAACCGCATGGAATCGCGTCGCCCCAAACAGTAGGCAGTCGATTCCTCAGAAGGACCACGGTAAAATCTGATTATGCAGGAAATGACTGAACTTGTAGTGTCCCGGCAATTCACCGCACCGCGTAGCGCGGTGTGGGCGGCTTTTGTTGAGCCAGAAATTATCGCCCAATGGTGGGGCCCGCAAGGGTGGAACGTGCAAGATGGCTCGGTCATCCTTGAACCAAAAGTCGGTGGACGTCACGAACTGACCATGGAGCAGGGCGATAACCCCGAAGCACAGGTGCCGCTCAAGGCAGTGGTCACAGTCTTTGATGAACATGTTTGTCTGGCTAGCGCCGACGGCCCTCATGAGATGACCTTGGATCTGGTGATCCACACCAAGGTGGACTTCAAAGAATTTGCAGGACAGACCCATGTGACTCTCACGCAGACGCCGCTGCCTTACGAGGTCATCGAAACCAGCACGAAGGCGTGGAATTCGGCCTTCGCGAAACTTGAATCGTTATTGTCCGAATACTTCTAAATGGGGCTTCGGGACTAGGTAACTGCGCACGGAGGCAATGCGCGCTGTTTTGGTTGCCCCGGTAAAGCGCAGTACATGGCTAAAGGCAGCAGAGATATCTTGTTCGTTGGTGACATTTCCGTCGGTGCTGCCCTCGCGCCCGTGAGTCAGTACGCTTTTGAACTCCAAGGACTTTTTTTCTCCGGAACTGCTCACCCACTGACATAACGCGTCGACCCCGCGCAACGTCCCAAAGCCTACGATTTCCCATTCAACATCGTCGCTTACCCACCGTTTCAGATGGTTCACGTCCTTGCTGTGCAAGGCCACAATCACTTCTTGAATGATTTGATGCCGTGGGGCGTTACCGCAATTCTCCGGATAACTGATCTGTAAGTTTGAACGTTCGGCTGACATGTTTTCACTCACCTGGCTTCGGACTTAAATGGTTTGTCCCACTATAGTCACCACTTTTGAGCCGAAGTTGCAGCGCCTTACCCACGACCGATAAATGGCATGCCGGCAGCGGTGATGGTTAATTGATTGACCGACACGGTCAGTGGACTATTGGCGAGGAAAGCCACCGCATCCGCCGCTTGCTGCAAAGCGAATGTTGGTTCGACCTTGAGTGAGCCATCGGCTTGCAAGGCACCCTGGGAAGTGCCTAGCTCATTCATGATGTCGCTTGCGGTATTGCCAATATCTATTTGAGAAGCGCAAATATTAAACGGCCGGCCATCTAGCTCGATCGATTTTGTGAGTCCAGTAATCGCATGTTTGGTGACCGCATAGGCCACCGAACGCGGCCTAGGCACCTGCGCAGAGATAGAGCCATTGTTGATGACCCGGCCACCGCCGTGATCTTTCATGTAGATAAAGGCTTCGCGGGCACAATTTATCGCACCAGTGAGGTTGACCCGACAGGCTTTGTCCCAATCGTCCTCGTGCAATTCATCGATTGATACCGCAGGGCCAAAAGTGCCAGCATTATTAAACAGTGCATCTAATCTGCCGAAGTGAGCGGTGGCTTTAGCAAACAACTCACGGACTTGACCGGCGCTGGTCACGTCGGCGGTGAGTACTAGGGCATGTTCGTGATCTTGGGCGGCCTGGCGAAGTGTGTCCTCGGTGCGCCCAGCCAACACGACATTCCAGCCTTGACTGAGCAGCGTTCGCGCGGTCGCTTTTCCAATCCCGGATCCGGCACCGGTTATCAAGATGGTGGAACGAGACGTATTTGCAGTAGCCATTTTCTCTCCTTAGAGCACCAAGTTCAGCACGGTGGTGCCTGATTACAGAGCATATGAACTTGTCTGCCAATGACTGAAGTCGATCCTCGGATATTACGCCGATGCGTAGGGCCGACTCCATAACTATTAGGCTTAGAAAGACTCAAAAAGACCTGTGAAGGAGTCGTGTGTTCCTCGACGTGCTGTTCGGTGTTTTACCGCTATTTTTTGTGATGCTCATTGGGTATGCGGTTAGCTATTCACCGAAGTTCCCGCCCAGCGTGGAACCAGCACTGAACGTCTTCGTTTTTTATGTGGCGCTGCCGGCACTGTTGTACAAGGTGGTTGCCCGCTCCGATATTAGTCACGGCGTTCCGTTGGATTTTCTCTGGATCTCGGTTCTATCCACGTTGCTCTTCGCGCTCATCTGTTGGGTGCTGTTCCGCTACCTCTTGCGCGTGGATCGCGGCCGGTCTCTTGCCGGGATGTTAAGCACCAGCTTCGGTAACGTCTCCTATTTAGGGATTCCAGTAATTCTTGGAGTGCTCGGCAGTCAAGCCGGACTTGCCGCCGGGATGGGGCAGCTGATCCACAACGTCATTTTCATGGTGGGTTTTCCGATTCTCGCGCAGCTAATGATGCCAACCGGCCCGGGAAACGGGCATAAGCCAAGTGGCCGCCGAATCGCGTTGACGGTAAGAAACGCGCTAATTTACAGCCCGGTTACGTGGGCGATGGTTATTGGCGGAGCGGTAGTCATGTGGGGGATCCCGATACCACAGCCGATAGATGACACGGTAGATTTAGTCGCCGCCGCAGCGGCCCCAGGAGCATTGTTCGTGATCGGGTTGTCCTTGCGACGTACGGTTCAACGCACGCTGCAGCGGCGTGCCTCGGCAACTGCGGTTCCGGTGCGAGCGACAAAACGCACCATGGGCATTATGGTGGTGGGCAAAATGCTGGCCCTGCCAATGCTCACGGTTTCATTGCTGTGGCTTTTTGCGCCAGAACTTGATGCGATGTGGTTCAACACTGCGGTACTGATGGCAGCTATGCCTACCTCGGCCACGGCGTACATCATGGCGCAAAACGACACCGGTGATGGCGAGTCGACCGCACTAGCCATCGTGATCACCTGCGCCTTGTCCGTGGTTGTGCTCCCGGTGCTTGCGCAGCTGGTACTGAAGTAGGTTGCCGAGCTCGGTGGTTATTCTTGGTTGCTGAATGCCGCATCAAAACCTGCTTCGGGCAGTTTCCACAGCAGCGAGCGGACGTAACTTAGCGCCTGCCTGGCGCCATGTAGCCGGTCCATTCCGGCGTCTTCCCATTCAACCGAGATGGGGCCGGTGTAGCCAATGGATTTCAGTGCCCGGAACGCGTCCTCCCACGGTACGTCTCCATGGCCTGTAGAGACGAAGTCCCAGCCTCGGCGAGGGTCACCCCACGGTAGGTGTGAACCAAGGACACCCGCACGTCCATTAGCGGCACGCAGTCTGGTGTCTTTGCAGTCCACATGGTAAATCCGATCTTTGAAGTCCCAGATAAACCCAACCGGATCAATGTTCTGCCACATCATATGTGAGGGGTCCCAATTAAAACCGAATGCCGAGCGGTATCCGATTGCCTCGAGGCTGCGCACCGAAGACCAATAGTCATACGCGATTTCCGAAGGATGAACCTCGTGTGCGAAGCGCACCCCTTGGTCATCAAAAACATCGAGGATCGGGTTCCAGCGGGTTGCGAAATCTTCATATCCTGCTTCGATAACCGAGGCGGGCACCGGTGGAAATTGGGCGACGTAAGGCCAGATCTTTGAGCCGGTAAATCCCACCACTACGTTAACATCGAGCTTTCGGGCCACTCTGGCCGCGCGCTTCATATCTTCTGCAGCACGCTGGCGAACCCCTTCAGCATCTCCATCTGCCCAGGTGTATCCGCGCACCATCGCCTGGTGGCGAAAATCAATGGGATCATCACAGACGGCTTGACCGGTGAGGTGGTTGGAGATCGCATGAACCTGCAATCCATACCGATTTAGGATCTCCAGACGTGATTTCAGATAGTTGGGATCTTCGTCGGCGCGTTTGAGGTCTAGATGGTCGCCGGAGGCGGCGATCTCTAACCCGTCATAACCCCAGTCCGCGGCCAACTTAGCTACCTGCTCGAAGGGAAGATCTGCCCATTGCCCGGTAAAGAGTGTCACCGGGTGGGTTGCGGGGTCGGTGTTCATCGCAGGCTCTCCTTGGTGGTGTCGTGTGAGGATCGTGTGGCTGCTCGGGCGTTGGCTAGTTTGTCGACCGCCTCGGCGGAAAGTATGTGAGAAATGACCAGCATGCTTGCCCCGCGGACACCTGCCATGTCTTTCGCTGTTGAGCCGCCGATGACCAAATGTTGGGTGGCCAAGGGGGTGGATCGATAGTAGACGACTTCACGTACTCCGGCGATGACATGCTCGCCCGCGCGAGCCAGCCGTCCGCCCAGAACGATCACCGAGGGATTGAGAAGATTCACGCACATGGCAAGTACTGCTCCGATATCGCGTCCGGCTTGTCGGAGTACTTGAATCGCGGCGGTATTATTCTCTTCGGCAAGCTTTCCGACGTCTGAAGCGGTCTGTACTGGATAGCCTAGAGCCGCCAGGTTTTTAGCTACCGCTGCCCCTCCGGCAAGGGCCTCTAGACAACCGGTGTTTCCGCAGCTGCACGGTTTAGCTGCTCCGCCGGGCACTTGCACATGGCCTAAGTCGCCAGCTGAGCCTTGAGCTCCACGTTGTAGCTCGCCACCGCTGATGATGCCGACACCGACTCCGGTCGCGACTTTCACGAAAATAAGGTTTTCGGTAGTGGGCCAAGACAGTGTTTTCTCGCCCAGTGCCATGATGTTCACGTCGTTGTCGACCAGGACCGGGACATCAAAGTGCTGTTGGATGGTCCCCGGAATATCGAAGTCGTTCCAGCCGGGCATGATCGGAGGTTTGGTGGGGCGCCCCGTTGAGTGTTCGACCGGGCCAGGGACGCCAATAGCGATTCCAGAAAGTGTGTCTAGACCCCGTGCGTTACGTTGAAGTAGTTCGGTGAAACTTTTAATCACCCACGCCAAGGTGGCCATGGGGCCGGCGGCGATATCGACATCTGCGCGCAAATGGTCAATGATGTTCCCGGCTAAATCGGTCAGTGCCAAAATGGCGTGCGCGGCTCCTAAGTCTGCGGCGAGCACTGTGCGAGATTTCGGTGCGAACGCAAAGTTTGACGGTGGCCTGCCGCCGGAAGATGCACTGGATCCGACGGTGCCGATTAGTTCGAGGTCAAGCAGTGCCTCTACGCGGGCTGCGATGGTGGAGCGCGATAGTCCGGTGATCTGGGCTAGCTCCGAGCGGGTGCGCGGTTTGCCGTCACGCAGGAACTGAAACAGTTCACCTGCACCGGGTGCAGCGGTGGGTGACTTGGGGGCAGTGATCGTCATGGCCATGACTCTAGTGAAACATATTCAGCAAAAGATGTTGTCCAGATCACAACTAATGACAATAGATAATCGACTTTTGCTCGACAGATATCAAAAGTCAGTGTAACGTCCATCACTATGAGCCACGATGAAGTCAACAGTGGGACGGATGAGCAAATCACTTTGCTCGAAATGCGGGGGATCGAAAAGCGATTTCCAGGCATCATTGCCTTGCAACAGGTCAGTTTCGGGGTCAAAGCTGGAGAGGTCCACTGCCTGCTGGGTCAAAATGGCGCGGGAAAGTCGACACTGATCAAGGTTCTCGCCGGGGTACATCAACCTAATGACGGAGAAATCCTGCTTGACGGCCGCCAGATCCGTTTTTCCTCTCCCGATGATGCGATCAAGGCTGGCATAGGAACGATGTATCAGGAACTCGACTTGGTCGAGTCACTGACGGTTGCGCAAAATATCTTCCTGGGACACGAAAAATCCCGCGGGGGATTCAGCTCCCATAAAGCTGAACAAGTCGAGGCAGCAAAGCTTCTTGGCAGGCTAGGCCACCAAGAAATATCACCAAGCATGGAAGTCGGCGAGCTTTCGGCGGCTGGTCAGCAAATCGTCTCAATGGCCCGCGCACTGTCTCGCGAGGTACGCCTTATCATCATGGATGAACCCTCTGCGGTCCTCGATTCCGAAGAGGTGCGCAACCTATTTGAGACCGTCAGAGCATTAACCGCCAGTGGGGTTGCGGTCATTTACATTTCGCATCGCCTCGAAGAAATCCGAGTCATTGGCGATCGCATCACGGTTTTAAAAGACGGCCGCGCCGTCGCCTCAAACCTAGAGGTCTCGCAAACTTCCAATGGTGAACTGATCACGCATATGACTGGCCGGACCATCAGCAACGTCTTCCCGCCGGTGGTCAGTCTTCTGGACGGCACACCAGACATTTTGCAGGTTGAAGAGCTGGTCATCGCTCCCGGACAGGAACCGCTCTCCTTTAACGTCCGGGCAGGTGAGGTGCTTGGGCTGGCCGGGCTTGTTGGCTCCGGGCGTTCGGAGATCTTGGCAGCTATTTATGGCAGTACTAAACCGGTCTCCGGAGTGGTGCGCGTCGAAGGCAAAAAGTTGAGACCGGGTTCTGCGGTAGCCGCCGTTAAAGCAGGCATGGGTCTTTGCCCAGAAGAACGCAAAAGCCAGGCTCTGCTGCTTGATGACACTCTCATCTCGAACTTCACGCTCGCGAGTATCGGACGCTACGGCACCGCCGGGTTTACCAGTGGTAAAAACGAATACCAAGTCAGTATGGAACAGATCGGCAAGCTCGAATTGCGGCCCGCAGATCCCACTCGCGAGGCACGCACCCTCTCTGGTGGAAACCAACAAAAAATCGTCTTGGGCCGCTGGCTCTCCCACGGGTGCAAGGTGCTCTTGCTCGATGAACCAACGCGTGGCGTAGATGTTGGGGCACGAAGCGAGATCTATCAATTGATCTCCGAACTCTCTCGGGCAGGAATCGCGATCATCGTGGTGTCCAGTGAACTAGAAGAAGTGCTCGGATTAAGCCATCAAGTTCTGGTGGTTTCCGAGAACCGCATCGTGCACCGGGGCATGGCAGCAGAACTGAGTGAACATCAAATTCTTGACCTTGTGATGGAAGGGACCACCCTATGAGCTTCGCAACTTCGAGCCACGCGCGATCAACGGTGCATAATCGGCCGCGACGCAGCGTACTCAAATGGCTGCTTGATGCTGGGCTGCGCCGAAATATGGGGCTGATTTTTGCGCTGATCTTGTTGTGCGTGGTGGGTGGCCTCACCGCTGGAGAGCGATTCGCTGACGTGAACAACATGATGACCATTCTGCGCCTGGCCGCGGTAACCGGTGTGGTCAGTATTGGCGCAACCTTTGTGATCACCATCGCCGGTATCGATCTGTCCGTGGGTGCGATCCTGGCTCTCGCAGCGGTCTGGGCGACTACCTTATCCGGGCAGATGTTCGCCGAGAGTACCTCCTGGATCTTTTTGCCCATCACCGCGATGGCCATTGGCGCCGCGGCCGGGCTGGTCAACGGCATTTTGATCGCCTATGGCAAGGTCGTCTCGTTTATTACCACTTTGGCTATGATGGCCGCCGCACGTGGTTTGGCAGAGATCATCTCAGATAAGAAAACCCAACTGATTTCGGTGGATGGATTTCTTCAGGCTATCGGTGGAGACCTGTTCGGAATTCCCACTATCGTGTTGATCTTTGTCCTCGTGGCGATAGGCGGTTGGGTCTTACTCAACCGCACGACCTTCGGGCGCAGAACCTTCGCCATTGGCGGAAACGCAGAAGCCGCAAGGCTCGCCGGGATCAAGGTCGAACGTCACACCATGATCGTGTACGCGCTCGCCGGCCTATGTGCCGGAATCGGTGCCTTTATGCTCATGGCCCGTACCACCACCGGCAGCGCCACACACGGTACCGGCTTGGAGCTGGACGTGATTGCCGCGGTGGTTATCGGCGGAACTTTGCTCACCGGTGGCCGCGGCTCAATTTTTGGGACGGTGCTTGGTGTACTGATTTTTTCCACACTGACCAACATTTTCGCACTGAACAACCTCTCGCTGTCGGTGCAACTGGTAGCTAAAGGCGCCATTATCGTGATCGCAGTGCTGATTCAGAGGCAGCTGGCGATTAGGCAGTCGAGAACCTGATTTATCCCAAGACTTTCCGTGCACCACTCGCAGTAACAATGATTCAAAGGAGAAGAAATGTTTGCCTCGATTAAGGGTCCACGCAAGATGTTGGGTGCGGCCGCGCTGCTCGCAACGTCGGCTTTTATGCTCACCTCTTGCGTCTCAAATTCACCAGCACCCAGCAATGAATCTTCCGACGCCCAAAATGCCCCGGCAGCGGCCGGCGCCAACGCCGAAGAAGGCAAGAAGGTCACCATTGGTTTGTCGGTTCCCGCCGCGGATCACGGATTCATGGCTGCCATGACTGACCTCGCGGTGGAAACCGCGAAGGATTACCCAGACGTAGAACTGAAGGTATCCGAAGGCACCAACGACGTCAGCGTACAGATCAGCCAGGTCGAGACGATGATCAACGACAAGGTCGATGCGATTGTGCTCTTGCCTTTCGATGGGGCAGCGTTGACCAAGGTGGCGCAAAAAGCCATGGATGCGGGCATCCCCGTGATCAACGTTGACCGTGAGTTCAGTACCGCGCAATCGTCACGAGTCACGGTGCTCGGCGATAACTATGGCGTAGGAGTCTCCGCTGGCGACTTCATCTGCGCCGAACTGGGCGACAAAAAAGACGCCAAAATCGGTGAAATTCCTGGAATTGATTCCTTGCCGCTCACCCAGGAGCGTAGTGAAGGTTTCAAAGATGCGCTGGCCAAATGTGGTCTTGAAGTTTCGAACCGGGTTCCAGCAGAGTTCACCGTGGAATCCGGTGAGCGTGCCGCCTCAAACCTGTTGCAAGCTGCACCTCATCTAGATGCAATCTGGAACCACGATGATGATCAGGGCGTCGGGGTGCTGGCAGCCATCAAGGCCGCAGACCGTAGTGAATTCTTCATGGTAGGTAATGGCGGTTCGGCAAATATGATGCGTGAGATTCAGTCCGGAGATTCGGTGGTCAAGGCGACCACCGTGTACCCGGCATATCAGGCCGCTGATGGCGTGAGGATGGCGCGACTTGTTGCCCAGGAACGCTCGTTGGAAGACCTGTTGGACATTGAAATTCCGCGCAAAGTTGTGCTGTATGCCGCAGTGGTGACCAAGGACAACGTGGAGAAGTATTTGCCTACAGCCTTTGAGTCCTAGGCCGCAGAGCGTAGCGAAATTAGTTCCACTAGAAGGAGAAGCAAATGCTCAGAACAGGATCGGCCCTTGGGGTTGCGGTGATTGGCCATTCGTTCATGGGCAAGGCCCATTCCCAAGCGTGGCGAAACGTTAACGCCACCTACGATTCGACCCTGGTGAGCATGCGGGTGCTGGTGGGCTCTAACCCCACCAGCACCGCCGAATCAGCTGCCAAATATGGGTGGGAAGAATCTAGCACCGACTGGCGCGCGACAATCCTCCGTGAGGATATAGACATTGTCGATATCTGCACCCCGGGAGCCCTGCACGCTGAAATAGCACTTTTTGCTTTAGCGCATGGCAAACACGTGGTGGTTGAAAAGCCACTGGCTAACACGCTGGCCGAGGCCGAGGAGATGAATGCGGCCGCGCTGGCGGCGGCCGAGCGTGGAGTGATCAGCATGGTGGGGTTCAACTACCGGAGAATTCCTGCCCTGACCATGGCTCAGCGGATGCTAGCCGAGGGGCGGCTGGGTCAATTGCGACAGTTGAACATTCGCTACTATCAGGACTGGCTCGTCGATGATTCCGCTCCTATGACGTGGCGGTTGCGCAAGGATGAAGCCGGGTCCGGGGCGCTGGGAGATTTGGCTTCTCACGCGGTGGACCAGCTCAGGTTTCTCACCGGGGCGCAGATCAGCTCGGCTTCGGCGACCAGCCGAACCTTTGTCACCGAACGGGCTGGAGACTCGGGGCCAGAGCAGGTCAGCGTCGACGATGCGATCTGGGCGACCTTAGAACTGGATAATGGCGCAATCGCCACGGTGGAAGCCAGTCGGATGGCCACAGGGAGGAAGAATTCTCTTCGTATCGAGGTTTACGGATCCCAAGGATCCTTAGAATTCGATTTGGAGTCAATGAACTTTTTGAAGTTGTACGAGGCTTCGCATGATGCCGGGGAGCAGGGCTTCAAATCGATTATGGTCACCGAACCAGAACATCCGTACTTAGATGGCTGGTGGCCTACCGGGCACGTACTTGGGTGGGCCGAAAGTTTCACCCATGAAATCCGGGATTTCTTGGCGGCCATTGTCAGCGGTATCCCAGCTAGCCCTTCTTTCGCTGATGGGCTTGCAGTGCAACGGGTGTTGGCAGGAATTGAAGATAGCGCGACCCAAAGTGGTGCGCGAGTGAAAGTTGCTGGCGCAAATTAGCAAGTGCTGCGGGGCAAGAAAATCAAGTATCCGATTACTCACGGGATCAATTCTCCGGTGGCATCATGTGTGGTGCCGAATATTTTAAGTGCGCAAAGACCATGCTCGGCGCCTCCGGAGCATGGTCTTTGCGCTGTTCGTGGCCCACGAGGTGGGCGGGTGTTACCTGCGCAGCAATCGATCGAAAAAGGTTGGCGCGGAAGGGTTGATTCGAGGCCGTGGGGACATATCTGGATCCAGGTTTTCAATTGGCTGGAACATTCCCGTTTGCAGTGCTGTGGTCGCGCTGAGGACCCGCGTTTCCTTGGGTGAGTAGTTGATGCTGGCCGGCTGGTTGGCGGTCATGGCGACCCTCCTTCTTGAATCTATTCATTCCACAATATGGAAGTTTGTTTTTGTTGTACGGAACCAGTATCTCTGGGTAGCTGGAGTGTTGGCAAGGGTTTGCGCCTAAAAACTTCTTCCGACTGAAATTCCGGGCAATAAATCACACTTCAAAAAATAGCTTTGCAAAACCACTTGACGGGAGTGGTGTGAGTTGGCTTACAGTAGTGGAACGAAGATTCCACGATCCAAAAACATCGAGTCGAAGCCGATAAGTCATCGGTGGTAAGGGTGTTCAGCCGCCGGATTGTGGTGTAAGAAAAGAGCTGATCACCCAATGAACCTCGAAGACTTTAACAACCTCTCTCAGGGGCAGGCCGCAGCGATTCTGCGCCCATGCCTCGATGTGGAGCGTTGGATCAACGACATCGTCGCATCTCGTCCCTACTCAAGTATCGATGAATTACTTGCAACAGGTTATCGAAGTGCCGAAACCCTGAGCGAAGCAGAAACTGCCGCCGCGTTGGCACACCATCCAAGGATCGGTGAACGAGCCGACGGGAACTCGGCCGCAGCCCACCTTTCGCGTGGTGAACAAGCGGACCTGCAGCTGAACGACGACATTACCGCTCAGCTTTCCGCGGCTAACCGAGCCTACGAAGCCCGATTTAACCGGGTATTCCTCATCCGTGCCGCCGGCCGAAGCAGCGCCGAAATCCTGAGCGAATGCGAACGCCGTTTGGGTAATGCCGATGACATTGAAGCGCGCGAAGTAGCCGAGCAACTAAGCGCCATTGCGCTGCTACGGCTAGAAAATGCCATCAGCCACTAAAGCCACCCCTTTGAACTAAGGAGTACTCCATGGATGAACAGACCGCGGAACGCAGTCACATCACCACCCATATTCTCGACACCGGGACCGGGAGGCCTGCCTCTGGTGTTAAGGCCACGCTGGAAGCCAATTCGGCATCCGGCTGGCAAGAAATCGGATCCCAGATCACCGATGCGGACGGACGCATTAAGCATCTTGGACCGACTCAGGTTGAAATAGGCCGCTACCGGATCTCCTTTGAAACCGGTGACTATTTCGGGAAGCAGGGAACGGAAACTTTCTTCCCCGCGGTAAGCATCGAATTTTACGTTTCTGACGTTGCCGAGCATTACCACGTACCCCTTCTTATCAGCCCGTTTGCATATTCCACGTACCGAGGAAGTTAGAGTCATGACCGCACAAATCAAGGCCCCAGCCGGAACCAAAATCGTCCTAGGAAGCAACCAGTACGGTAAAGCTGAAGTCCACCTGGTGAAGATCACCCGAGACACCGACCGTCATCAGATCCAAGATCTAAACGTCACCAGTCAACTGCACGGAGACTTCGCCGCCGCCCATACCGATGGCGACAACGCCCATGTGGTCGCCACCGACACCCAGAAAAACACCGTATACGGCTTGGCCCGTGATGGAGTGGCTTCACCAGAAGAGTTCCTGGTTCGACTCGGCGAACACTTCACCAGCAAATTCGATTGGGTGACCGGAGGACGCTGGGCCGCACAACAATTCTTCTGGGACCGGATCAACGACCATGATCACGCGTTTTCACAGAACAAGTCCGAGGTCCGCACCGCGGTCTTAGAAATTGCCGAAAATGGTGAAAAATGTATCGTTGCAGGACTGGAAGACCTGACGGTTTTGAAGTCCACCGGCAGTGAATTCCATGGGTTCCCGGTGGATAAATACACCACGCTCAAGGGCACCACCGAACGAATTCTCGCCACCGATGTCACCGCCCGTTGGCGCTACACCCCGGAAGCTGTGTCCGCCGGCATCGATTTTGATGCCGTGTACGCGTCGGTGCGATCCTTGCTGCTGACGCAGTTTGCGCTCACTCACTCCTATGCTCTGCAGCAGAGCATGTACAACATGGGTCAAGCGGTTCTGGAGGCACATCCAGAAATCGCTGAAATCAAGATGTCCTTGCCAAACAAGCATCACTTCCTGGTGGACCTTGATGTTTTTGGGCAGGACAACCCGAATGAAGTGTTCTTTGCTGCTGATCGTCCCTATGGGCTGATCGAAGCGACTGTCACCCGTGAGGGCACCGAGGCTAACCATCCGGTCTGGGCTAATATCCCTGCATTTATCTAACTCGACGTGAAAAGGGTGTGCCAGTGCTGGTATACCGGTACACCCTTTTGGCGGCGACTGACGTAGGAGGTCAGCCTTGAGCGCTACACACAACGAATCTATCAAAGCAGCACGCCCGGAAGACGCTAAATTACCTTTTGGAAAGTCGTTGGCCTACGGGCTCCAGCATGTATTGACGATGTATGGCGGCATTATTGCTCCACCTCTCATCATCGGTGGAGCGGCCGGACTGAGCAGTGAAGAAGTAGGGCTCCTAGTAGCCAGCTGCCTATTCATTGGTGGGCTAGCAACCATCCTGCAGACTATCGGCATTCCTTTCTTCGGTGCCCAACTGCCGCTGGTTCAAGGCACCTCATTCGCCTCCGTGGCAACCATGGTCGCCATCGTCAACGGTGGTGGAGGGTTGCCGGCAGTCTTCGGCGCGGTGCTGGTCGCGGCGCTCATTGGTTTCCTCATCGCCCCATTCTTCGCCCGAGTCATCAGATATTTCCCGCCGGTAGTCACCGGCGTGGTGATCACCATGATTGGCATATCGCTGACCCCGGTAGCAGCAAACTGGGCTATGGGCGGGGACGCTAAAGCTGAGGACTACGGATCATTGGCGAATATTGGTTTAGCCGCCGGTACTTTGCTGCTTGTCTTGCTGCTGTCCAAGGTTGGTATCGCAGCCATCTCGCGCATGTCTATCTTGATCGCGATCGCTTTAGGCACCGTCGGCGCCGCATTGCTTGGCATGGCCGACTTCTCGCAAGTGGGGACCGGTGCAGTCTTCGCCTTCCCACAGCCGCTGGCCTTCGGAATGCCGGTTTTTGAACTCGGTGGAATCATCTCGATGACCATCGTTGTCTTGGTCATCTTGACGGAGACAACCGCCGACATTCTTGCGGTCGGTGAAATCGCTGGTTCCCGCGTGGATTCCAAACGTATTGCCGATGGCCTACGCGCAGATATGGCATCTTCGGCGGTGGCTCCAATCTTTAATACCTTCACCCAGTCTGCCTTTGCGCAGAATGTTGGGCTGGTAGCAATCACCGGGATCACCAGTCGCTTTGTCGTGGCTGCCGGTGGCGGAATCCTGGTGGTACTTGGACTGCTTCCAATCCTTGGACGGGTGGTCGCAGCGATTCCCACGCCAGTTCTTGGTGGTGCTGGAATCGTCTTGTTCGGAACCGTGGCTGCCTCGGGAATTCGCACGCTGTCGAAGATCAAGTATGACGGAATGAACCTGGTGATTGTGGCCGCGTCCATCTCCTTCGGCTGTATCCCGATCGTCAAGCCTGACTTCTATGCAAATTTCCCAAATTGGTTTGAAACGATCTTCCACTCGGGAATCTCCTCGGCGGCCATCATGGCGGTATTGCTGAACTTGCTGTTCAACGAATTTAGGTTCGGAAATACCAAAAACTCCTCGGTCTTCTCCGCCGCCCCGCCACGTTTGGTGAAGCGCGAAGAGATCTGCGGACTGATCGAGGGTGACCATTTTGAAGGTGGCAAGCTCATCGATAAGGAAGGCTATGAAATTCCCGTGGTGACTCCCGAAGAATTTGAACAGATTCAGACCGGAGCCATTCAGCTGCCTGTACCCAAAGTCGCCGAAACACCGGAGCATTAGAGGCGAAAGTCCTAGCGACAAACCTGATGAAAAAGATTGAAAGTACCAATTTTGACAAAGTGCCCGCTGATGAATATCTGTGGGCACTTTGTCGTGTTCTCAGGCTGAGAAAATTTTTATATGTAGGCAATATGAGATTTTATAGTCGGAGGGGCTCGTAGGGTTTGCGATAATGACGAATGTGAATACTTACCAGACTGACGCCGAGAGCTCTTCCAGCCGGCCGCCATCGATGGCGGACGTGGCAGCAGTCGCCGGAGTCTCCCACCAAACCGTGTCCCGGGTTTTGAACGATCATCCGAACGTCCGCGAAGGCACCCGGGTACGGGTTTTAGAGGCAATTAAAGAGCTCGGATACCGAAGGAACCTCGCTGCCCGTGCCTTGGCTACGGCACAAACACGCACCATCGGCATCTTGACCATTGGCAGCGAATTTTTTGGGCCGCAGTCCACCGTGCTTGCGGTAGAAGCAGCGGCTCGTGCCCAAGGGTATTTTGTCACGGTGACCTCCATGGACAGTTATGACATTGGTGCCGCGGTCACCGCGCTGAACCATCTCACCGACCAGAGCGTGGATGGCGTGGTGGTAGTTGCCCCACATGATCAGGTCACCGAGGCCATCGATGAACTAAAGCTGAAGGTGCCGGTGGTCGTGGTGGCCGCCCGCACGAACGTTCTTGAGAATGATCCGGTGCACTACGTATATATTGATCAACGCGACGGCGCACGACAGGCCACAGAGCATTTAATTTCGCTAGGACACCAAAAAATCGTGCACGTTTCTGGACCTACCGGATGGTTCGATGCGACCGAACGCAAAATTGGGTGGGGTGAGACTATGGCGGCCGCGGGTTATGACGCGGTGGAATTTCCTGCCGAGTCCTGGCTGGCTCCGAGCGGTTATGACGCGGGAGTCAGTCTTGCACCGCGGGTGAAGGCCGGAGAAATTACCGCGGTTTTCGCATCCAATGATTATCTGGCCATCGGGTTATTGCGGGCCTTTTGGGAAGCTGGGGTGTCGGTTCCCGAAGACGTGTCGGTAGTGGGCTTTGATGATTTACAGATTGCCGAGTTCTATATTCCCAAGCTGACCACGGTGCGCCAGCCCTTTGGCGACGTGGGACGTGCTGCGCTCGCCGAGTTGCTCAATGATGATCCGGCGTCATCTGGTCCACGGATGATCGCACCAACAATGATTGTGCGAGCAAGCACTGCGCCACCTGCGCGGAGCTGATCTGTGCGCCAAAGTGGGTAACTCAAACTTCTTCATGTGTTGCGCATCGCATTTTGTTAGCGCTAACATTGTGTGAGCGTTCCGGTTAGCCGTAGGACTTCAAGCCCTCACGCGCGGCGGAACGCGAAGACATTGAGCGTCACCCGCATGTGGGTGTAGGACGGAGAAGCCATGACTGGTCACCACATAGGTATGTCTGCGCCCGAGGTGATCGGTTCGGGACGTGCGGTGCTCGGCATCGAGTTCGGCTCGACGAATATCAAGGCGAGCCTCATCGGGCCCAACCACGAACAGCTGGCCAGTGGCCAGCATGCGTGGGAAAACCAGTTTGTGGACCGCCGCTGGACTTATTCACGTGAAGCTATCGTGACCGGTCTGCAAGAGTGCTTCGCCAACCTCGTCAACGAGTGCGAACAGCAATATTCGGTGCGCCCCACCAACTTTGCAAGCATTGGGATTTCGGCCATGATGCACGGCTATCTAGCCTTTGATGATGCGGGTCAGTTGCTGGTCCCATTCCGGACCTGGCGCAATACCTCCACCGAACGGGCCGCCGAAGCACTAAGCAAGGCTTTTGAGTTCAACGTACCTCAGCGCTGGTCAGTAGCCCACTATTACCAGGCACTATTGGACAACGAGGAACATGTTGCTGAGGTAGCTAGCCTCAATACCTTGGCTGGTTTTGTTCATCAGCAGCTCACTGGGCGCCGAGTATTAGGTGCCGGAGACGCTTCGGGCATGTTCCCGCTGGATAGTTCTGTTCTTGGTTATGACACCAAATTCTTAGCAACCTTTGATTCGCTAGCCCAGAGTTTAGGTGCCACTGGCACGCTGGCCGAGCTGCTGCCTGAAGTATTGCCTGCCGGCGCAGATGCCGGGAGCCTGACTGCGCAGGGTGCACTGCTGCTTGACCCAAGCGGGCAACTGCAACCCGGAGCGCAGTGCTGTCCTCCGGAAGGAGATGCTGGAACCGGAATGGTGGCAACCAACTCGGTCGCCCCACACACCGCAAACGTCTCGGTCGGAACGTCGATCTTCTCAATGGTGGTCCTCGACGCTGCGCTACGCGAAGTTCACCCCGAAATTGACATCGTCACCACCCCTACCGGGGACCCGGTAGCCATGGTGCACTGCAATAACGGGGCCAGTGAACTGGCGAGCTGGGCCTCGGTCTTCGGACAATTCGCATCCGCATTAGGCCAACAGGCCTCCGACGATGAGGTGTACCAGGCGCTTTTGACCTCGGCGCTAGACGGTGCAGCAGACGGGGGAGGACTCGTTGCCTACAACTACCTCTCCGGAGAACCGGTCACCGGATTAACCGAGGGCCGGCCACTGCTAGTGCGTACCCCCGACTCAACCCTAAATCTTGCAAACTTCATGCGAACCCAGGTGTATTCGATGTTTGCGACCTTAAGCGTGGGGATGGAGATTCTTGGCTCAGAGGGTGTCAAAATTCAGAAAATGTTCGCCCACGGTGGCATTTTCCGCACCGCACAAGCCGCCCAACGACTCCTCGCCGCGGCACTTAACGTGCCGGTTTCCGTTGGAAGCACGGCACAACACGGTGGGCCCTGGGGGATCGCCGTGCTGGCCGCATATCGTCACTATGTCGGCACTAATCCAACGGTGAGCCTCGCCGAATATCTGAATTCGCAGGTATTCGCGGACGCGCAGCTAGACGAGGTTTCACCACTGCCGCAGGACGTGGCCGGTTACGCAGACTACCTGAACAGTTACCGGGCGGGGCTGGCCATTGAACACGCCGCGATTAAAGCGATCTAAAACATGTCCACCTCGGCACCAAGGAGTTCTCAGATGAGCGATGCTCAAGGATTAGCCAAATACTCAGAAGCAATGCGCCAAGAAATCGCGCAAGCGCGCGAACTCGTCGCGCAACTGCACGCGCAGTTGCCACGTTATGAGCTGGTGGTGTGGACTGCCGGAAACGTCTCGCAACGCGTACGAAACCCAGAGGTTGCCGACGGCAGCGCCGATGTATTTGTCATCAAACCTTCCGGCGTTGCCTATGAGGAATTGACTGCCGAATCCATGGTGGTCTGCACGCTGGATGGGGAGCTCATCGACGGAACCCGCGCTCCCTCCTCGGATACTGCCGCGCACGCCTACACCTACCAACATCTGGCGCATGTTGGCGGCGTGGTGCACACCCACTCGACCTATGCGACCGCATGGGCTGCCCGTGGGGAAGAAATTCCTTGTGTGCTGACCATGATGGCGGATGAATTTGGTGGACCCATTCCGGTGGGACCATTCGCCATCATTGGTGATGACTCCATCGGCCGAGGCATCGTCCAGACACTACGTGAGTCGCGTAGCCCGGCGGTACTCATGCAAAACCATGGCCCCTTCACCATTGGCAAGGACGCACGCTCCGCCGTCAAGGCGGCGGTGATGTGTGAAGAGGTGGCCCGCACAGTTCACATCTCTCGCCAATTAGGTGACTCGGTGCCGATGCGCAGCGAAGATATCGACGCGCTCTACGCACGCTACCAAAACGTTTACGGACAATAAGCGCTTCTTTCGCGCCCGCATACTTCAATCCGAAAGGACATCATGAGCAAAGCATATGAATCCAAGGAAATCTGGTTTTTCACCGGAAGCCAAGACCTCTACGGGGAAGAAACCCTGCGTCAGGTCGCCGAGCAGTCACGCGAGGTGGCCCAGGCGCTGGGAGATTCCGAACAGGTTCCCGCAAAGGTGATCTGGAAACCGGTACTCAAGGATGCCGAATCGATTCGTCGGGCCATGCTGGACGCAAATTCGGATGACAATGTGCTCGGTGTGATTACCTGGATGCATACCTTCAGCCCAGCCAAAATGTGGATCTCTGGTCTGAAAGCACTGGCTAAGCCATTGTTGCACCTGCATACTCAGGCCAATGTTGAACTTCCTTGGGACACCATTGACTTCGATTTCATGAACCTGAACCAGGCCGCACACGGTGACCGTGAATACGCGTACCTAGCAACCCGTATCGGTGCCACCCGCACCACGGTGGTTGGTCACGTTTCCAACCCGGCGGTAGCCGGGCGTATCGGTAACTGGGTGCGAGGCGCCGCAGGCTGGAACGCCACCCAGACGATGAAATTGGTTCGATTCGGTGACAATATGCGCAACGTTGCGGTGACCGAGGGGGATAAGACCGAAGCAGAACTACGCTTCGGTGTTTCAGTGAACACCTGGGCGGTCAACGACCTCGTGGAAGCCGTGGAAGCAGTTTCCGAGCCTGCCGTGGATGAACTGGTTGCAGAATATGAGCGAGAATACGACGTCTCCGCCGAGTTGCGTGCCGGTGCAGAGCGTCACGAGTCGCTACGTTATGCGGCTCGTCAGGAACTGGCCATCGAGTCCTTCCTACGAGAACTAGGTGCGTGGGCCTTCACCACCAACTTTGAAGATCTCGGTGGGCTGAAGCAGCTACCTGGCCTCGCCGTACAACGTCTGATGGGTAAGGGGTACGGCTTCGGTGCCGAGGGTGACTGGAAGACCGCGGTGCTGGTACGCGCGGCCAAGGTAATGGGAGCAGGGCTCCCCGGTGGTGCCTCGCTGATGGAGGATTACACCTATGACCTGACCCCGGGCAAGGAACTGATCCTCGGCGCGCACATGCTTGAGGTGTGCCCGTCGTTGACCACTACCAAGCCACGAATCGAGATTCACCCGCTGGGCATTGGCGGCCGTGAAGATCCGGTACGCATGGTCTTTAACGCGGACGCGACCACGGGCGCGGTAGTTGTTTCCATGGCCGATATGCGTGAGCGTTTCCGGTTGACGGCCAACGTAGTGGACGTGGTTACTCCGCCACAGGACCTGCCAAACTTGCCGGTGGCACGCGCCGTATGGCAGCCACGACCAGACTTCTCCACCTCGGCCGAATCCTGGTTGACCGCCGGTGGAGCGCACCACACGGTGATGTCTACGGCCGCCGGCATTGAGGCTTTTGAGGTCTTTGCAGAAATCGCTGGAACCGAATTGCTAGTCATCGATGAGAACACTACGCGTCGCGGATTCGCCGAACAGGTGCGACTGAACCAGGCGTACTACCGTCTGGCGCAGGGCCTGTAAGAAAAAATGAAGAGCACAAGGGCCGGCAACAAAAGTTGCCGGCCCTTGTGCTCGTTAATCGAACGCTTCTGGATCTAGGGTCCGTGTCAGTTTTTTCGTGGCGGGAAGTATATGATCCACAGGTCGCAGCGGTAATCCGCATAGAGTTGTCGATTCTAACCGTGATATTGTCTAAACGGTCGATAGAAAAGGTGTAGACGTGCCGATAGTTCTTATTGTTGCTGGCGTGCTAGTAGTGGGCTTTATTGTTCGACTTGCATTGCATCCAGTTCAAACGATCTTGAATACGATCAGAGTCATTCTTTTCGCCCTTGCCGTCACGACGTTTTGCGTCTGGTACTTCTCCGTCGACAAAAGCAAGCCAGGGAGTGTTGAAGGGCTTTGGTTCAGCCTGATTGTCGCTGGGTTGTGGGTGTCAACCTTCGTATTACCTGCACTATTGAGAAGACCCGTTAATCGCCGCTAGCAGCAATGAATGCACCAGCCTCGCGCTACGCGAAGAGCAATTAGAGCTTTTTGTGAGGCTGAGATTTCTCGGGCTTGATTCGCTTTTCGACCTTAAGTAAACACCGTAGTTACTACTCGTGCACATCCATTCGTGGCGTGAGACCCGTTGGATGAGTCGCTTAAGGCCGCGCTTTCCCGCGGGTTCGACACCAGATGATTTACCTGTTAAAAAATTCTTCTCCAAAAAAGTGGCTCAAAGCACGTTGTTAGCGCTAACATAGTGTGAGCCCGGTCGCACCGCCGGAGCGAATCGGAACACGCAGGAGGAAAAGATGGCACGGAATAACTGGGCTCGCCGAGCGGTAGTCACGTTCGGATCCCTAGCACTGATCGGCTCACTAGCCGCATGTGGCGGTGGCGGAGCAGGAAGTGGCGACGCAGCCGGTGGCGACAGCAAGGCGCCTGAAGATATCCAGGTCGGTGTCGCCATGCCAACCGAAACCTCCGAGCGTTGGATTGCCGACGGTGAAGCCGTGAAGTCCCAGCTTGAAGAAGCCGGCTACGAGGTCTTCATGCAGTTCGCCAACGATGACATCCCAACTCAGCAGCAGCAGATCGACCAGATGATCACCAAGGGTGCAGACATCCTGGTGGTCGCCTCCATCGACGGCACCGCACTATCCAGCCAGTTGCAGGCTGCAGCTGATCAAGACATTCCGATCATTTCCTATGACCGCCTGATCAACGGCACCGAAAACGTCGACTTCTATGTCACCTTCGACAACTACAAGGTTGGCGTGCAGCAGGCTACCTCGCTGCTGACCGGCCTAGGCCTTGTTGATGATAAGGGCGAGAAGACCGGAAAGAAGGGCCCGCTGAACATCGAGCTCTTCGCCGGCTCCATCGATGACAACAACGCGCACTTCTTCTGGAAGGGCGCCATGGATACCCTGAAGCCATTCATGGATGACGGCACCTTGGTAGTCAAGTCCAAACAGACCAAGATTGAACAGGCTGCAACCCTGCGCTGGAGCCAGGAAGAAGCCCAGAGCCGCATGGAGGACTTGATCACCGCGCACTACGCCGGTGGCAAGACCAAGATTGACGGTGTGCTCTCGCCATTCGACGGGATTTCCCGTGGCATCCAGACCGCACTGACCAACGCTGGCTACGGCAAGTCCATCAAGGACGGTCTGCCAATCATCACCGGTCAGGATGCCGAAATCGCTTCGGTGAAGCTGATCCAGGACGGTGTGCAGTACTCAACCATCTTCAAGGACACCCGCAAGCTGGCTTCCCAGGCAGTCACTGCTGTGAAGTCCTACGCGGAGGGTAATGAGCCCGAAGCTAACGACACCGAATCCTATGACAACGGCAAGAAGGTTGTTCCTTCCTTCCTGCTTGATTCGGACATCGTGACCGCCGATAACATCAGCTCGTTGCTGGTTGACTCCGGTTACTACACCGCCGCTGAGGTCAAGGCAGGACAGACCAAGTAGCACCCGGTGTACGACGCGTTGGCGGGTGCTGAACCTAGTACCCGCCAACGCAGTCACCACGCAGCATGCAGTACACAGATCACGACAAGGACGGCGCCAGTATGGACAGCACCATCCTGCAGATGCAGGACATCACCAAGACATTCCCCGGGGTCAAAGCCTTAGACGGAGTAAACCTTTCCGTCAGGGAAGGTGAAATCCACGCCATCTGCGGCGAAAACGGGGCCGGCAAATCAACCCTTATGAAGGTGCTCTCCGGCGTCTATCCACACGGTAGTTACGACGGAAAAATCCTGTTCAACGGTCAAGAACTTAAGGCTTCGAGCATCAAGGATTCCGAAGCCGAAGGCATCGTGATCATTCACCAAGAATTGGCTCTGGTGCCCTACCTGTCGGTGGCCGAGAACCTGTTCCTTGGCAACGAGACCAAGCGCCGCGGACTGATCGACTGGCAAGAAGCAAACCAGCGTGCCGCCAAGTTACTGGCCCGCGTGGGTTTGGCAGAGTCTCCGGTCACCCCGGTTGGACAGCTCGGCGTTGGCAAACAGCAGCTGGTGGAAATCGCCAAGGCGCTGAACAAGGACGTGAAGCTACTGATCCTTGATGAGCCAACCGCAGCCTTGAACGATGACGATTCCGAACATCTGCTTCACCTGCTGCGCGAACTACGTGAGCAGGGAATTACCTGCATCATCATTTCGCATAAGTTGGGCGAAATTGAAGATATCGCCAATAACACCACGATTATCCGTGACGGTCAGACCGTGGAGTCCCTCGACATGGCGGACCCTAAATCCACACAGAGCCGGATCATCCAGGGCATGGTGGGACGCGCCCTCTCGGCGCGTTACCCAGACCGGGAACCGAATATTGGTCAAGTGGTCTTCGAAGTACGCGACTGGTCGGTGCACCATCCCACGCAGCATGAGCGCATAGTGGTCAATAAAGCCTCACTAGACGTACGCGCCGGAGAAATTGTTGGCATTGCCGGGCTGATGGGCGCAGGACGCACCGAACTTGCCATGAGCATCTTTGGACACAGCTACGGACGCGGCATTTCCGGTACCGCGCTGATGGACGGACGCCCGGTAGATACCTCCACCGTAGGCAAGGCCATCAAGGCCGGCATCGCTTACGTTTCTGAGGACCGCAAAAAATTCGGGTTGAACCTACTCGAAGATATTCGTGTGAACACCACCGCGGCCGGGCTCGGAAAGATCTCTTCGCGCGGGTTTGTCAACGGCAACAAGGAAATCCAGATTGCCGAGCACTACCGCAAATCCATGCGCATTAAGGCGCCGAGCGTGCTGGCAAAAACCGGTAACCTCTCGGGCGGTAACCAGCAGAAGGTAGTACTGGGCAAGTGGTTGCACACTGCCCCGGAACTTTTGATCTTAGATGAACCAACCCGCGGTATCGACGTCGGCGCAAAGTACGAGATCTACACGATCATCAATGAGCTTGCTGCCTCCGGCAAAGCGGTGCTGGTGATCTCCTCGGAACTGCCCGAACTGTTGGGTATCTGCGACCGTATCTACACCCTTGCTTATGGCCGGATGACCGGCCAACTCCCGAAAAGCGAAGCCACCCAGGAACGCCTCATGGAGCTTATGACCATCGAGAAGGAAATCGTCCGATGACACTGAAAACCGAGCTGAAAGACATTTTCACCAAGAACCTGCGCACCAGTGGCATCTATATTGCCTTCGTGCTCATCGTGGTGCTGTTTACCATCATGACCGACGGGCTGCTGCTCAGCCCGATCAACCTGACAAACATTATTTTGCAGTACTCTTACGTGCTGATCTTGGCGCTTGGCATGATTATGGTCATTGTCGCCGGACATATTGACCTGTCGGTAGGTTCGCTGGTCGCCTTAACCGGTGCGGTCTCCGCAGTATTGGTGATTAAAACCGGGGCTCCTTGGTGGGTTGGTATTCTCGCGGCCGTAGCCGTGGGTGCTTTGTGCGGTGTGTGGCAGGGATTCTGGGTGGCCTATGTGGGCATTCCGGCGTTCATCGTCACCTTGGCCGGCATGTTGCTGTTCCGTGGTTTGACCTACGAAGTGCTCAACAATGTCTCGTTGTCCCCATTCCCTGGTGAATACCAGCAGGTGGCCGGTGGCTTCCTGAACGGTTTGCTCGGCGGTTACGGTTTTGACATGTTCACCGTGCTGATCGGCGTAGTGGCCGTGGCAGGTTTGGTGTGGTCGCAGTACAGCACTCGTCGTGGACGGGTGAAGTTTGGTCAGGACGTCGAGTCGATGGCCATGTTCATCGCCAAGAACGCACTTTCAGCGATCGTGATTCTCTGGTTCTTCTGGCAGATCTCCATCAGCCGCGGTATGCCAATCGTGCTGATGATTCTGGGCGTACTGGTGATCGCCTACCACGTGTTGACTACACGGACCGTCTTCGGTCGCCACATTTACGCCATTGGTGGCAACCTGTCTGCCGCACGACTTTCGGGCGTCAACGTCAAGAAGGTCAACTTCTGGATCTTCATTAACATGGGCATGCTCGCCGGTGTGGCCGGAGCGGTCTTCTCTTCACGCTCCAATGGTGCGCAGCCCGGTGCAGGTAACATGTTTGAGCTCGACGCCATTGCTGCCTGTTTCATCGGTGGCGCCTCAACAACCGGCGGTGTGGGCCGTGTAACCGGTGCCATCGTTGGTGGCTTGGTGATGGCGGTACTGTCCAACGGTATGCAGCTGATGGGCGTGGGTGCTTCGGCACAGCAAATCGTCAAGGGCCTAGTGCTCTTGCTCGCCGTCGCCTTTGACATCTACAACAAGCGCCGCGCAGGCGAAGCCAGCTAAGCGCATTGGACCCTCCTGCCGGTTTGCCTTGGCTCACGCCTGACAAAGGACCTGCGGGAGGGTTCAGCTATGTCTTGAGCACAGCGAAAACTAGGAAAGAAGAGATATGCAGGCGGATTTGAAGGACCTCACCGCAAATGGGCAGCTGATCAACCTTGCAGCCCACGGCTTCACCGCGCAGCTGGCCACGGTGGGCGCCACACTGGTGTCCCTGGACTACGGTGGCCGCCCGCTGGTGCGCGCCTTCGATCCGCATGGCGCGCGCCCGGTGTTCTCCGGCGCCATCCTGGCCCCCTGGCCCAACCGGGTGATCGACGGGGCCTACCACTGGGAAGGCCAGGAGCTGCAGTTGCCGATCACCGAGCCGGAGCGCGGCCACGCGCTGCACGGCCTGGTGGCCGATACCAGCTTCGAGATCACCGGGCGCCGCGGCAGCTCCGCCCAGTTGCGCACCGCGATCGTCCCGAACCCCGGCTACCCCTATGAGGTGCAGCTGGTGATCGACTACCGGCTGGAAGCCGGCGGGCTGCGCACCATCGCCACCGCCACCAACCTCGGGCAGGGCACCGCGCCCTTCGCCTGGGGTTCGCACGCCTACCTGGTCGCACCGGGCAAGAAGGCGGATGAATGGACTTTCACCCTGCCAGCCGGCAAGGTGCAGCTCACCGACGGCGCGCGCCTGCTGCCGCGGGAGGTGGTTCAGGTGGCTGGCACCGAGCTGGATTTCCGCACCCCGAAGCCGATCGGGGACCTCTTCATCGATCATGCCTACACTTCCCTGGCCGCCGACGCGGACGGCTCATTCAGCGCATCGATCACCGACACCAAGGGCCTCGGGTCGCAGATCATCTGGGACGAAGCCTGCCCGTGGGTCCAGATCCACACCGCAGACCGCGATGATCCGGCGCTTGACCGCACCGGGCTGGCCATCGAGCCGATGACCTGCCCGCCCGGCGGCTTCAACTCCGGCCAGGACGTCATCGCGCTGGCCCCGGGCGCCAGCCATGAAGCCAGCTGGCTGATTGGCCCGGTCCAGCCGCGATGAGCGGCAGGGAAGTTCGCGGCGCTACCCGCTCCGCGAGGTTTCGTTCCCTGTCAATCCGGTGATCCGCAGGAGCAAGGAGCGCGCCTCGGGGCGCAGCGCGTCTTCCGGCCAGACATCGGGACCACAGGCCCGGGAACCTACGCCATGCTGGGCCGCATCCAGGTACAGCCAGGAGTTGGTTGGTTCCGGCAGCTCGTGCGGATGGGCAGCGCCGGCAAGCTGCTGTGCCGTGTGGCGGCTGAGCGTGAAACCGGGGCGGCGGTCCAATCCGTCGGGCCAGGCCTCGATGCGCAGCCACGGCGCACCGCCCACGCCGAGCTCCAATTCGCGCAAATCGCTGCGGTGCCCTGTTTCCTGCGGACGTGCGTATTCGACCGGCAAATCGTCAATGCTTGCACTGTAGCGGCCTACTCGTGCCGCCAGACGGCTGTCCGGGTAGGATTCGTGCGGGCCCAAGCCGTACCAGGATGCCGAATCGACCTCCTTGCCCAGTTGGAAACGCACGCCGAATCGGGGCCACACCGATGTCCAGCCTCGGCTTGGAACCATATCGATGCGAAGCCACAGGCCGGACTCGTCCAGGCTCCATTGCTCGTCGACTCGGATGGAGCAGGCCTGGTCCGCTGCTGAATACCTGGTCGCCACCTGCACACGGCCCGGACCGGTAGCGACACTGAGCACCCGCGCCTTCAGCCGGTCCAATCCGGCCGCCGTCCAGAGGTCCGCATTTGACGGACCGGGTTCTCCATTGCCCGGGACTCCGTGCTCATCTTCCTGCCAGGGATCAGAATGGTTATAGCTGCCGAAGTGTGCGCCACGGTCATTGTCGGTGGGTGCGCGGAACAACTCCAGCCGCGGCCCATGCACCGGCTGCCCGGCCAACTCCATGAGCTTGCCCTCGGCGAAAACTGCGGCACCAAGCTGCATCCGGCCATTGTCCAGAGGGATCGATGCTCCGCCCGCATCAGCCGAAGAGGGCAACCGTGCGGGTCGCGGCCCCGGCATTGCGGTGGATGGAGCAGCTATCGGCCATTGGGCGCTGGCCACCTCATGGCCCGCGGCCGCCCACGCTGCATCCTCGGCCAGCCGCGCCTCCACGGTTAACCAGTTTTCGCCTGCGGGCAGGGGGTACGGCAAGGCGAGTTCAACCGTGGCAGTTTCGCCAGCTTCCAGCGCGTCGTCAGAGCCGGATACCAAGAATTCTGCACTAGCGACCGGATGCCCGGCCGCTTCCAAGCGCCAGCTGAATGCGAGGTCGCCGCTGTCGGCACTGTGGCGGTCATTCCGGATGCCCAAGCGCACCCGGTGTCCGTCCACGGAGGACAGGGAGAACTTGATCGGGGCGACTACATGCTTGAACTCATGGAGCCCCGGTGAGGCAGTGGAATCGGAGAGGACCAGTCCGTCCATGACGAAGGTGCCATCGTGGAGCTCCTCGCCGAAATCGCCGCCGTAAGCATAGAAGCTCTTGCCATCCGGTGTGCTGGCCTGCAGCCCGTGGTCACGCCATTCCCAGACGAAGCCTCCATGCAACCGGGGATAGCGGTCCACCAGATCCGCATACCGTTGCAATCCTCCGGGCCCATTGCCCATGGCGTGCGCATACTCGCACAACAGGAAGGGCCTGGTCCGCTGGCGCGCGGCCTCTGCGGTGGTGCATCCCAGCAGCGGAGCGGTCATCCGGTCCTCTCCAATTGTCTGCACTTCGGGGAACGAAGCGTACATTCGCGAATACACATCGGTGTATTCTCCGGTGTAGTCGCCTTCATAATGCACCGGGCGGCTGCTATCCCGCGCATGGATCCATGCGGACATCGCGGCAAGGTTGGCCCCGGTGCCGGACTCGTTGCCAAGCGACCACATGATGATTGAGGGATGGTTCTTGTCCCGTTCGAAAGTCCGCTCCATCCGATCAAGATAGGCACTTCGCCAGGCCGGGTCGTCACTGGGATTGCCCTGCCAGCCGTGACGTTCAAATCCGTGGGTTTCCAGATCGTTTTCGAGTATGACCCAGAAACCGAGCTCGTCGGCCAAGTCCAGGAGCCGCGGATGCGGCGGATAGTGGCTGGTGCGAATGGCGTTGACATTGAAGCGCTTCATTAGCATCAGGTCTTCTCGTGCGAATTGCTCATCGAACGCCCGGCCGAGGAGCGGGTGGGTTTCATGCCTGTTCACCCCGTTGAAGACCACTTTGCGATCGTTGACCAGGAACTGGTCGCCTGCAATTCTTACCGTGCGGAAACCTAGCCGCAGGCTGATGGTCTCGCCAGTGCTGGAAACGGTTGCTCCATAGAGTTTTGGCCGCTCAGCGCTCCATGGGGAAACGGCGGGCACTTCCACCTCTCGGATATCCTCGCGGCTTTGCCACACTTCGTCGATTTCCAGTTCGGGAACAACGAAACGTAGCGGGAACGCATCGTCAGCGGCCATGATTTCCGGTGTAATGATTCCGGTACCGGAGGAATAGCCGGTTTTTATCCAGAGGTCGTCAATGCTGCCGTGCGGACGGGCCTTGAGCGTTACCGATCGGAAAATTCCCGGGAGCCACCACTGGTCCTGGTCCTCGACGTAGCTCGAAGCGGAGAATTGGTGCACGCGGACAACGATTGTATTTTCACCGGCGGCTACGGCCGAGCTCACATCGAATTCCTGGGCAAGGCGGCTACCGGTACCCCAGCCAATCATTTGCCCATTGACCCATACCTTGTATCGGGATTCAACGCCGTCGAAGCGCAGCACCAGCCGCTCCATTCCGGAAGTCCAGCTCTGGGGCACTTCGAAGGTCCGCCGGTAGTCGCCGGTAGGATTCTCATCCGGTGGATAGGGCGGGTCGCAAGGGAAGGGAAATTGGACGTTCGTGTACGAAGGGCGTCCGTAGGCGCCATCGGCCTGCAATACCCAGTGCCCAGGGACTGCGATGCTGTCCCAGCTCGAGTCGTCATAGCCAGCATCTGCCATGGACTCGGGAAGCTCGCCTGCCGGCAGCAGTCCGCGCCCTCCGGGCGTGCCCGGTACGCCAGGGAGCCAGCGGAACTTCCACTGTCCATCGAGGCTCAGTTCAGGGGCATCACTGTGGGTCCAGGACGTTGCCGGCAGGCGCCGGCCTCCGCCCGGGGCGGTATCGGACAGATAGGCTGTTGGGGAAGTCATTTAACGGATCCTTCGGTCAGGCCCCCGCGCCAGAAGCGCTGCAGGACGATCATGGCAATGGCCAAGGGAATAGTGGACAGCAAGACGCCGCCGGTGGTCAGCTCGTAGAATTCTGGCAGGCGGTCAACCTGTCCCAGCCAGGTGTTCAGGCCCAGGGTAATTGGATAGAGATCCGAATCGGACAGCATCACCAGGGGAAGGAAATAGTTATTCCAGATTCCGACAAGCTGGAACAGGAATACCGTCACCAGAGCAGGGGACAGGACTCTGAGTCCTATCGTGTGGAAGATCCGCAGTTCGCTTGCGCCATCCAGGCGCGCGGCTTCGAGTAACGCGCTATCCACGGTGCTGGAAGCGTAAACGCGGCAGAGGAACAGGCCGAACGGGGACACCAATGATGGCAGCAGGACACTCCAATAGGTATTGGACAGCCCCATTTCGCTGAACAACAGGAATAGGGGCAAGGCGGTTGCGGTTCCAGGCACGAGAACGCCTCCCAAGACCACACCGAAGACCAGATTGCTTCCGCGGAAACGGTACTTGGCCAGGGCGTATCCGCCAGCTGCAGCAAGGTAAGCGGCAATCAGCGCCCCTGCCCCCGCGTATAGCAACGAGTTCATGAACCAGCGCAGGAAAATTCCGCCGTCATAGGCCAGAACCTGGCCCAGATTTTTCCATAGGACGAAGTCACCGGAGAGGAGGAAACCATTTGTGCTGAACAAGTCCTGGGTCGATTTCGTTGCTGCAACGACGACCCAGTAGACCGGGACCAGGAAATACAATGCGGCTATGGTCAGCAAGGCCGTGACAATCAGAGTCGCTGGTTTTGAAGAGGAGGGCTTTTCGAAGGACTGGCGGCGGATCAGAGTCATGAGGACTTCCTATTGATCAGGCGCAGGAAGGCGAATGAGAGCGCGAATGCGGCCAAGGCAATGAGAACGGATTGCGCAGCCGCAACATTGTAGTCGTTGTAGGCGAACGCGGTTGTGTAGGCGGAAAGGTTAGGGGTGTATTGGCTGTCGATGGCGGGTGCGACACTCATGAGAACTTGCGCTTCGGCGAAAAGCTGCAAGGTGCCAATGATGGAGAAGACCGTGGTCAAGACCAGTGCCGGGCTGATGAGCGGCAGCTGGATATGCCATGCCACACGCAGTGGACCCGCCCCGTCCAAGCGTGCGGCTTCGTAGATCTCGCCGGGAATTGCCTTGAGCTGCGCGATGACGATCAGCATGTTGTAGCCCGTGTAGCTCCATGTCACGATGTTGGCGATGGACCACAAGATGCTCTGTGGCCCGAGGAAATCGACTTCCAAGCCGACGGCTGAGGCGGCATCGATGATCGGGCTCAGGCCGGGAACATAGAGGAATGACCAGAGGATAGTGGCAATGACCCCCGGCACGCCGTAGGGCAGGAAGTACGCCGCCCGGAAAAAGGCCGGCCATTTGGCGCTCGCCGACTCAAGCAGCAGAGCCAGGACCGTGCAAAGAAGGATCATGATGGGAACCTGCACGATGCCGAACACGATCATGCGGCCAATCGAAGCAACGAAGGCTTCGTCTCCCAGGGCTTGCGCGTAATTGCCGAATCCAGCGAATTCGCTGTGCACGCCGGCTTCTCCGAACAATCCGCGCCGTGTGATACGGGTGAAGCTGGCTTGTATGGCTGCAATGATGGGCAAGATGAAAGTCAGGGTGAAGAGCGCGAGGAAAGGCGCGAGCAACAGCCACGGGGCGAGCTCAAACCTGCTTGGTGAGGGACCACGTTTTCTCCGGGTGCCTCGGGTGATGGTCGGCGTGCTCACGATGCCTCCTTGCGGATCTTCAGGCCCTTGTTGCGGAATACCGCAATGATTTCCTGCTCTGCGGATACCACCGAATCGACCAAGCTGGTTCCGGCGGCTTTCCGGCGGAATCCGTCGGAAAGGATATTGAAGGATTGCTGGGTGACCGGCCACCAGCTCCAATTGGGATTCTGCGATTTGCTGGCTGGGACAATGACTTGCTTGTTGTACGATTGCCCGCCGAAGAATTCGGAGGGGCCTTCGCGCGACTCGCCGATGATGCCCGGAACCGGTGACCAGCCAATGCCGCTGTGCGCGATTTCGTTGCTGATCCCGGCTTCCGTGGACGTCATCCAGGCGGCGAACTCCAAGGCCTCATGCGGATGGCGGCTATTAGCCAGAACCGCAACCGTCGATCCGCCCAGGTAGCTGGAGCCGTATCCGCCCGGGGGCCACTTCGGCATCGATGCGACCCTCCATTTGCCCTGTCCGCCAGCGACAGAGCTGACAAGCGCATCAGCCCAGTTCCCACTGGTGACAGAGGCGAGCTGGCCGGATGCAGCCGCAGCATACCAAGACGGGCTGAAGGGCGAGATCGCGGTAGTTACGACATCTTCGTCGATGGCCCGGTCGAAGAACCTGGCGACTTCCAGTGTTGCGTCGTCGGTCATATTAATGACCCAGCCGTCGTCGGATGGCCGAAGCCATTGGGCTCCTGCTTGTGCCGCGTAGGACACGAAGTAGGAGGCATCACTGAGGGAGAAGCAGTCGATGTAGCTGTTGGCTTGACGCAGTTCTGACCCGATCTCGGCCCATTGCGCCCATGTTTCCGGGGCGACGGCGCCGACTTTGTCCAGAGTTTCTGGCTGGTAGAACATTGCCATCGGCCCGGAATCCTGAGGCATGCCGAATATTCCGTTGGGAAAACTGACCTGGCCCCACAGTGATGGATCATATCGGTGAGCGTACTGCTGCGCACCGTACGCCGCGAGATCCACGACGCCATTGACGAGCATGAACTCCGGGAGGGTGCGGAATTCGATTTGGGCCAGATCGGGTCCTCCGCCTGCTGCGAGAGCAGAGTAGAGCTTTGGGTATCCGCCTTGATTTCCACTGGGGATCCAAACCGCCTCAACATGGATATTCGGATGCATGGCGTTGAAAGCATCTGCGACTCGCTGGATATCCTTGAGCCAGCTCCAATATGTCAGCCTGACTTTTTCTCCTGGGGCGGCCGGCGCAATGGTTGGCATGGCATCTGCAGACCGGGGGCCTGCGGTGCCGCATGCAGTCATTACGCCCAGGGCGGCGGCGCCCAGGCCGGCCTTGAGAAGGCGGCGTCTTGTTGTCAATGGCATCCGTGCTCACTTAAAAGTAGTTTTCTTTATGGTGCCCGGGACGAGGGCATGTGAAATAGGTTACAACAAAAATAGAGTGATTACTCAGTTTTGGTTAAATTTCTTGTTTGCCGATCATGCTGGCTTGCTAGGCCGATGCATCATTTTCGAATACTGCTGGGCCTACCTACACTGAGTAACTGTGACGAGCAATGAATCCGGCCGCCGCCGGCGCGGTCCATATGCCAAATCTGCAGCCCGAAGGGAACAGATCGCCCAGGCTGCCCTCCAGGTATTCGGCGCGCGGGGGTATCGCGGCGGAACTGTGCAGGATGTTGCCGACGCGGCAGGCATGAGCCAAACCAGCGTTTTGCACCACTATCCGAACAAGCAGGAACTTCTCATTGCCGCTCTCAAGCGCCGCGACGCCGTCACCGACGGCACGCCGGGCACTGGTGAGTGCTTTGCCCAGTCCATTGTCGAGCAAGCGCAATTCAACGAGGGTGCCGCGGAGTTGATCGAGCTCTACGCAGCCCTTTGTGGGGAATCAACCACTTCCGATCATCCGGCGCGCTCGTATTTCAAGGCCCGCTTCGAGTGCTTGCGCGGCGAGTACGGCGCTGAATTCGAATTCATGAAGAGCATTGGTCGGCTGCGCCCCGGGGTGGACCCGCATGTGGCGGGAGCGTCGCTGCTGGCCCTGTGGGACGGGATCCAAGTGCAGTGGCTCTTGTCTCCCGACGATGTTGACATGGCTGGCACCCTCAAGGCGTATCTGGACCTGGTCATTTTGCCTGAATCATGAGGGGTGTTTGCCGAAATTGGCTCCGGGGCGCCGTAGCCGCGCGAAAATCCAGCTCCCCACTGCGCGCGGACTTGGCGCAAGCAGGGCGAAGCACTTGCAGCGGCACGCCGGAGCGATGATCCCGAAGTATTTTCGGGGCTGATATCTACGTTCTCGGGCTGCCCGGCAAGTGGACGGTTCTGGTTGAAAATATGTTCAAATGTGTTCAAATATGTTTGAGTGTGTTTGAATTAGGGTTGTATCGCTTTACGGAGCGTGTTATTTCAACCTGTCTGCCAAGGAGTCCCGATGAGCGAGAACTTCCCAACCCAGCGTCGACGGCGGATTCTGGATAGAGTTCGTGCCAACGGTGCAGTCAAGGTAGCCCAGTTGGCTGAGGAATTTGGCGTTTCGCACATGACAGTGCGCCGTGACCTGGACCGCCTGGTCAAGGACAGCGAATTGCATAAGGTCCACGGAGGCGCACTGCTCCAGGAATCTGCGTCTGCTGAAGAGCCGGGATTCCAGCGCAAGTCAACTCTGCAGTTGCCGCAGAAGGCGGCCATTGCCCGTGCGGCGGCGCAAATGGTTGAACCAGGAATGTCCATCTCCCTTACGTCGGGGACTACGACCTATGAGGTGGCCCGTCTGCTGCGGGCAGTCCCCGACCTCACGATTGTGACCAACTCTCCGCGCATCGCCGACCTCCTACAAGATGCCCCGGCTGCAGGCCAGACCGTGCAGCTCACCGGTGGCCTGCGAACGGTATCCGACGCGTTGGTCGGTCCACTGGCCACTGCGGCCCTGCGGACACTGCACGTCGACCGATGCTTCATGGGGGTCCACGGGTTCAGCGTCCAGGACGGAATCACGACACCGAACATGCTCGAGGTGGAAGTCAATCGACTTTTCCTGGAACGCTGTGACAGCCGCGTGGTCGTCGCGGATTCCAGCAAATGGTGCTTGGCCGGTTTGTACTCCAGTGCTCCATTGCACGAAATCGACACACTCGTCAGCGACGACGGCTTGGACGAGACGGCCGTCGAGGAACTCCGCCAGCACATCGAGAACTTGAAAATTGAAAAGGTGGTCGAATCATGAGCGTTACCGGCAGGATCCCTTCTGGCCTGATATCACACCGGGTCCATCACCTGGCCGATGGCCGCGAGGCGATCTTCTTCGCCGATGCCAATGCCATCGCCCCCGAACCGGCACCCGACGCCAGGGCGCTGGATCCGCGTGGGGAACCTGGACAGCTGCGCTACGACCGGTTGACCGGAGACTGGGTAGCCGTCGCGGCCCACCGGCAGTCGCGCACCTACCTTCCGCCCAAGGAAGAATGCCCGCTGTGCCCTAGTACCCAGGGCCGCCACAGCGAAATTCCGGCCGAGGATTTCCACGTGGTGGTTTTCGAGAACCGCTTCCCCTCGCTGGGACCGGATCTGGGCCGGATCCCGGCCGCTGCTCCGGTGCAGGTTCCTGCCCCGGCCTATGGCCGCTGCGAAGTCGTGGTGTTCACCCCGGAGCACGAGGGTTCCTTCGCCTCGCTGGATGATGCCCGGGCGCGCACCGTCATCGACGCGTGGGCGCAGCGTACCGCGGCCCTGTCGGCGATGGAAGGCATTGCCCAGGTGTTCCCATTCGAGAACCGAGGCCAGGATATCGGCGTGACCCTGCACCACCCGCACGGACAGATCTACGCCTACCCCTACCTGACCCCGACCGCCACCAAGATGGCCGCCCAAGCGGTGGGCCACCTGGAGAAGACCGGACGCACCCTGATGGGCGACATCCTGGACTTCGAACGCAAGGAAGGTACGCGCATGGTTGCTGCCGGCGAGCACTTCTCCGTGTTCGTGCCTTTCGCTGCACGCTGGCCGTTGGAAGCGCACCTGGTGCCGCATCGCCACGTGCCGGACTTTGCCGCGCTCAATGAGGCGGAGAAAGGCGAGCTGGCCGTGGTGTACCGCGATCTGTTGCGCGGATTCGATGCCCTCTATGAGACTCCCACCCCGTACATTTCCGCCTGGCACCAGGCGCCGGTGGCAGGCAAGGAACGTGAAGCTTCCCGCCTGCACCTGCAGCTGACCAGCCCGCGCCGGGCCGCCGACAAGCTCAAGTTCCTGGCCGGCTCCGAAGCGGCCATGGGTGCATTCATCAACGACGTTCCAGCCGAGCAGACCGCGGCACGACTGCGCGAGGTCATGCCATGAGCATCAGCGACTCCAAGGAAACCACGCAGCGCATGGCCGCTTTGCACCAGAAGTTCGCCAAGATCTACGGGCACCAGCCAGAAGGCATCTGGCGCGCCCCGGGACGGGTTAACCTGATCGGCGAGCACACCGACTACAACATGGGTTTTGTGCTGCCCTTCGCCATCGACAAGAATGCGCTGGTGGCTGTGCGCCGCAAGACGCAGCTCGACGCGGATCACCAGACACTGGATTTCGCGTCTACCTACGGGTCAGGGGAACACCCGCCGATCACCTCCATCACCTTCGATGAGCTGGTGCCGCGCGCGGTTCCCGGCTGGGCAGCGTACCCGGCGGCCGTGCTCTGGGCGCTGAACCAGCTCGACGGGGTGGAACTTGGCGGGATCCAGCTGTTGGTGGACTCCGATGTTCCGGTGGGTTCGGGACTGTCCTCCTCGCACGCCCTGGAAGTGGCAACCATCGTGGCGTTGGATGACCTCTACGAGTTGGGCCTGTCCAAGGTGCAGATGGCGCAGTTGACCCAGCGCGCCGAGAATGAATTCGTCGGCGCCCCGACAGGCATCATGGACCAGAGCGCCTCGCTGATGTCCCACGCCCAGCACGCCCTGTTCCTGGACTGCCGTTCCATGGAAACCCAGGCGGTGCCACTGCCGCTGGCACAGCACGATGCGGTGGTGCTGGTGATGGACACCCGGGTGGAGCATTCGCATGTTGATGGCGGGTACGCCGCCCGGCGAGCCAGCTGCGAGCAGGCCGCCGCCGCCTTGGAAGTCCAGTCGCTGCGCGAAGTCACCGTCGTGGCCGAGCTTGAAGCCATCGAGGATCCGGTAGCCAAGCGGAGGGCCATGCACATCGTGACCGAGAACCGCCGCGTGCTGGACACCGTCTTCGCACTGCGCGAAGGGGACGTGGAAGCCGTGGGCAAACTGCTGTACCAGTCCCATGAATCCATGCGCGATGACTATGAGATCTCCAGTGAGGAACTGGACGTTGCCGTGGAAGCTGCGATGGCCGCCGGAGCCATTGGCGCGCGCATGACCGGTGGAGGTTTTGGCGGCAGCGCGATCGCACTGATTTCCGTGCAGCAGATTGCTCCGGTCAGCCAGGCGGTAGAGACCGCTTTTGAACGGGCCGGGTACGCGCGGCCCGCCATTTTTACCGTGATTGCAGACGAGGGAGCAGGCAAAGCATGAGTTGGCTAGTGACCGGCGGAGCCGGATATATCGGATCGCATGTGGTGCGCTCGCTGACTCGGGCGGGACTGGAGCCGGTGATCGTGGACTCGATGTCCAGCGGTGTCCGCGGATTTGTGCCAGAAGAGGTGCCCTTCTATTCGGTGAGTGTGCTGCAAACCGAGAAACTCACCGAAATCATGAAACGGCACGAGATCTCCGGGGTGATCCACCTGGCCGGCTACAAGTACGCCGGGGAGTCGGTTAAGCATCCGCTGCTGACCTTCGAGCAGAATGTCACCGGCACGGCGCATCTGCTCGAAGCCATGGAGAATGCCCGGGTGCAGAATATGGTCTTCTCCTCCTCGGCCGCCGTGTACGGCACCCCGGATGAGGACCTCGTCACCGAGGCGACGGGCACCTTGCCAGAATCCCCGTATGGGCAGAGCAAGCTGATCGGTGAGTGGCTGATCCGCGACCAGGCGGTGGCCCACGGATTGCGGCATACCTCGCTGCGCTACTTCAACGTGGTCGGTTCGGGAAGCGAAGAACTCTACGATGCCAGCCCGCACAATCTGTTCCCGCTGGTTTTTGCCGCGCTGAACGCGGGCAAGGTCCCGAAGATCTTCGGCACGGACTACAACACGGCCGATGGCACCTGCGTACGGGATTACGTGCATGTGGCCGACCTGGCTCTGGCGCATGTCGAAGCGGCCAAGAAGCTGGCGGCCGGAGAAGAGCTGGAACCGGTCTACAACTTGGGTTCCGGCGACGGGGTCTCGGTACGCCAGATCATGGATGCGGTGGCCCGGGTGACCGGCGAGGAGTTCACCGCCCTGGAAGAAGCCCGCCGGCCGGGGGATCCCGCGAGGATTGTCGCCGATGGCAAATTAGCCGCCCGGGACCTGGGCTGGCAGATGCGCCACAGCCTGGATCAGATGGTGGACAGTGCCTGGCGGGCCTCGGCGCATCGGCGCTGAGCAGGTGCTTACCTAGCTCGCGCTCGCCGGGAGCGGTTCGGGCGAATCGAGTTCCGCATGGGTATCCACTCGAACGCCGTCCAGGTAGGTTCCAAGCACCTCGACGGTACACAGTTCCTCGGGGGAGATCGCCAGCGGATCTGCCGCGAAGACGGAGAGGTCTGCTGGCATGCCCAGAGTCAGGCGCCCGCCGGTCGTGCCGGTGCTTTCATAGACGTTGGCGGTGTAGCCTTCCAACGCCTCTCGTGCCGAGAGCCGGTGGCGTGGTTGTGCGCTGTCGCTGTCGGGCACCTCGGTACGCCGGCGGGTCTGCGCATCGGCCATGATCAACCGCGGGTCAAAGGGGGCGATAGGCCAGTCGGAGCCCAGCGCCAGCACCAGTCCGGCGTCCTTGACGTCGCGTAGCCGGAATGCAAACTGCGCGCGGCGCTCACCGAGGCGCCGGGACCAGGCGTCCGAGCCGTCGGCGCGCACAAAATGGGTGCAATGCGTAGGCTGCATGCTGATGGTTGCGCCCGAAGCCTGCAGCCGGGCGAAGTCCTCATCATTGATTTCTTCCAAATGCTCAATGCGGTGCCGTAATCCATCCTTGGGCAGGGCGGAAATCGCCGAAATGACAAAACCGATGCCCCGATCCCCAATGGCATGCGTGGTGGTGGTAATTCCGGCCGCGGCTAGCGCATTGAGATTCCTGAGGTACTGCTTCGGATCCAAATACAGTGAATCCATGGATTCGCCTTCGGTATCCGGTTCGTAGAGCCACGCGGTGCCGTTGTCCACGGTCCCGTCAATCATGAGCTTTGCGCCGCGCACCTGCCAACGCCGGCCGTGTTGTCCCTGTAGCTCGATGATCCGTTCCAGCGCTTCGGCGCCGTCGCTCGCCATCAGCCAAGGCGCAATCCGCAGCTTGATGGGAAGATCGCCGTACTGTTCGAGGCGTCGGAAGACCTCTAGGGAATCGGGGTCGGCAAAATCGAGCATTTCTCCGCCGGTCAGCCCGCTGGCGGCCATCTCGCGCAGCAGCCGGTAGACGGCGTGCACCTTGTCGTCAATGCTCAAAACGGGCAGGGAGCTCTCGACAAGCGCCATGGCAGCAAACTCCCGCAGGAAGCCGGTGGGATTGCCCTGCAGGTCAACCACGACGCTGGAACCGTCGGTAAAGCTTTCCGTGCCGCTGATGTCCGCAAGCTGAAGCATTGCCTGCGAAGCGAGAGCCGAATGGGCATCGAAGCAGGTGACGTAGCTTGAACGGCCGGGTGCTGCCGCTTCGAGAAACTGCCCGTTGGGTTCGGCCGATCCGAAGATCGCCACATTCAGCCCATGTCCCAAAAGGATCTGATCGGATTCTCGCGTGCGTGCATACTCAGCGAAAAGGTGGGTCGCTTCTTCCACGGTTCGGGCATCGCCGAGGAAAATTCCGCGGGTGACAGACTGACCGAAAACCGGGTGGATATGCGCATCGACGAGCCCCGGGGTGATGGCGGCATCGCCGTGGTCGATAATTTCCGTATCGGCGGTGAGCCAATCCCGCGACTGGTCACGGTTGCCGAGATGCGAGATCACTCCGTCGGTGATTCCCAGTGCGGTTATTTCCTGCTCCTGAGTCAGCGTGTGTATGGTCGCTGCGTACAGCACCGTCTGGGGTCCGTGCATGGTTTCACTCCAAGATATTAATAGTGTTAATTATTTTTGAGTCTAACCTCGGAACCACCGAGTGTCCATGGTTGGATGGAGGTGGAATTGTCGAAGAATCGGGATGGTCTGAATGTCGCAACGAGTCGCCGGCCGGCCGGCCACGCCAATCCTGTCGCAGCAGGGAATTGTCGATGCCGCTTTCGCCCTGCTTCAAGACGTGGGGCCGGAAGAATTTTCCATGGGGCGGCTGGCCCGCGCCTTGGATGTGCGGACACCGGCGCTGTATAACCACGTGGAGAATCGGCAGCATCTGGTGAACCTGATGCGTCGAGACATGGTGCGTTCCATCGACCGAAGCATGCTTGCCGACCTGCCCTGGACCGAAGCGCTCTTCCACTTTGCGGTGTTATTCCGCGAAGCCTTGCTCCGTGTTCCCGCAGCCGTTGAGCTGATTGTCGCTACACCGATCTCCGAAGAGTCCGAATCGGGAGTGATCTACGAAGAGATGGGACGGCTCCTGCGCCGTGCAGGTGTTGCCGTGCCGAGAATCTTGATGGTGATGGTTGCCATTGAGTCGCTGGTGGTCGGCGCGGCATTGGACATCGTGGCACCCGGCGCGCATGTTGCCGCGCTACCCGAGCAGGGCGGTGAAGGCGGTGGCAACAGCCACGGGGAAGTCATGGAAAGCGGGGAAAAATATGCGCGGCAGGCTCGATCCACGGTTAGCGATCAATCCTTTGAATTTGGGCTACGTGCCATGATTGCTGCCATCGAGCGGGAAGTCGCCCAGCCTTAGTCTCGGTCGGGTTGAGCTGTCGCCATGTTTCAAACAAATTAATCTTATAAATTTCTTTTGAACATCGAGGTTGACTGAATGGGCTTCTTCGAGTTTTCCGAGTGATCAAAAAGTTCCAAGTCATTCTGCCTAAGTTGGCCGTAATTGCAGGGCTCAACTCGTTCTCCCGGTCGATCTCATGAGCTTTGAACGCCTTGCTGGCCACTATGACCCCCTTGCTAATGGTGAGGCCTATCACTACATTAAGTGAACGGTCTTCATTATTTTCGATGGTGCGCCTTCGCGTGCTGGAAAGTCCGTCGCTTCACGCGGCGGCAGCAGCGGGGCACCTGCAGAGAGGTAACGGTCATGAAACAGGCTCAGCAATATACGGAGGGCGTGACGGAGGCACCCACGCAGATGAACCGGGTACTGGGGCTTCCAAACCTCGTGCTCTTCGGCATGGTCTACATGGTGCCGCTGACGATCTTCAGTACCTATGGAATCGTCACGGAAATTACCGGCGGGCGGTTGCCGGTGGCCTATCTAATTACCCTGATAGCTATGCTGTTCACCGCCCGTTCCTACGGGCTGATGTCACGGGCATTTCCCGTCGGGGGTTCCGCGTATGTTTATGCACAGCGGTCATTCGGTTCAAATATCGGGTTCATGGCCGGTTGGGCATTGCTGCTTGACTACCTCTTTTTACCCATGATCAACTACCTGCTCTTGGGGATCTACCTCAACGAGTTTTTCCCGTCGATACCTCCGTGGGCCTTCATGCTAGCCGGGATGGCGCTGGTTACCGTGCTGAACATTATCGGCATCGTCTCGGTGGCCCGGACAAATATCGTGATCATCGGCTTCCAGTTCCTGTTCATCATCCTCTTCATCGGATTCTCCCTCGCGTACCTGCGGGGTCAAGCCACGGTAGATCTGTTTGCGCCCCTGCGGGGGACCGGGGACCCGGGTGGCTTTGCTCCGCTTGCCGCGGGAGCGGCAATTTTGTGTCTCTCGTTCTTGGGGTTCGATTCAATCACGACGTTCGCGGAAGAGGCACGCAATCCCAAGCGGGATTTGCCAAGGGCCATCGTGCTCACCACCCTGATCTGCGGATTTCTGTTCGTGGTGCTGGCCTACGTCTCGCATCTTGTCTACCCCAGCCACGAATTTACGAACGCTGATTCCGCTTCCATCCAAGTTGTCTTCGCGGTCGGCGGGCAATTCCTGTCGATCTTCTTCACGGCTGGTTTCATTTGCGGTGCAATGGGTTCTGCCTTGGTATCGCAGGCATCGGTGTCACGGATCCTCTACAGCATGGGCCGCGACGGGGTGCTGCCGCGCCGAGTATTCGGCTATCTTCATCCGCGGTTCAAGACTCCAACATTTGTCATCCTGATCGTTTCCGCCGTCTCACTCACCGCGCTTTTTGCCAGCCTGGAAATGGTGTCCGCCATGATTAGCTTCGGAGCGCTGGTGGCGTTTTCGGCCGTAAACCTCTCGGTCATCAAATATTTCTTCCTGGCCCACCGGCACCGCGGATTGGCAGCCACCATTAATTATCTGGTGCTGCCGCTCATTGGCGTGGCGCTGACTATTTGGTTGTGGACCAGCCTCAGCGCATTGTCCTTGACGTTCGGTCTGGCTTGGATCGTTTTGGGGCTGGGATATCTCGCCTATGTAACCGGTGGATTCAAGCGAAAAGCGCCGATGCTGGATCTTGCCGAGTAAGTCTTGTCTGGCAGGCCCGATCCTTCTGGTTCATGCCAGGAGGAAGCCCGGCCGCCGGCCTACAAGTCCACAGCGTTGGCGAGTACGGGCAGTTGCTTTCGAGCGTGCGCGACCTGATCCAGATCAAGGTCAACTACCAGCAGCTGCGGTTCTGTGCCCGCCTGGGCAATGATCCGGCCCAAGGGGTCCACCACCACGGAATGCCCGACTCCCAATGGTGCGGCGCCCGTAACCTGCCGGCCAATGCTGGCAGGGTCGGCCTGGTCAACGGCCACCACAAAAGTCGTGGAATCCAGGGCTCTGGCCTGAGCCAGAGTGGTCCACTGTTCGGCCTTGCCCTCGCCCTGGCCCCAGGAGGCGGCGACGATATTAACCTTGGCTCCCGCCCGGGCATGGTGGACGAACAATTGGGGGAATCGCAGGTCATAGCAGGTGGCCAGTCCGACAATGGTGCCTTGGTGGTCAAACTGCACCGGAGTGTTTCCGGCGGTCACGGTATCCGACTCGGAAAAACCGAAGGCGTCGTAGAGGTGGATCTTGTCGTAGTGCGTATCGACACCATTGCCTGCGACCAATAAGGTGTTCCGCACCCGGCCTTCTTGGCCCGGGGTGAACATGCCCACGGCGATGGTGATGCCGATGTCGCGGGCCTGCTGGCGGACTAACGTAGCCCACGGCCCGTCTAAACGCTGGGCAAAGTCGGCTAGCGGGTGGCCAAAGGACACCTGCATGGCTTCGGGAAAGACCACCAATGTTGCGCCGGCTGCTTTCGCTTGCCGCGCATGATCACGGATGGTCACCAAGTTTCGCTGCGGATCTGCGGTGCTCAATACCTGAGCCAATGCGATTCTCATGGTGGGCTAGTCCTTCCTCGCCAAATACTGGAAATACCCTACGCTCGAAACTCTACGCAGTAGCGGTGATAAGCGGCAACGGGTGGCAGAGCTGAGCGGTTGAACAGCCAGTGCGGATGAATGCTCCGGGTTTAACCCGCGGGGCTCAGCACTATAAGTTCGCCATCTGCTGTTCTTCGCGGCCCTTGGAAACAGAATAGATGTCTCGTTGACGTTCGCCGTCGACTTGAGCAGCCAAGGCATCCAACTCGTTCATTGATAGTTCGGAGAGCCGAATGTTCAGCGCCTCCAAGTTGTCATCAAAATGGGCACGGAAGCGGGTGCCCGGAATTGGTGAAACGGCCACGCTGTGGCGGTCAGCCTGCTCGTAGACCCAGCTCAGCGCCACCTGCGCCGTGGAGAATCCTTCACGTTCGGCCACGGCCTCGATGACCTTTCGCAGCCGCAGATTCCGCTTCATGCTCGTTGGTTCGAAGCGTGGGAAATTATGCCGGATATCGCCGGACTCCAACTGCTCCAGCGAGTCCACCTGTCCGGTGAAGTAGCCGCGGCCCAGCGAGGCATAGGGAACCAAACCGACCCCGAGCTCGCATGCCGTCGGAAGCAGCCAGCGCTCAATATCCCGGCTGAAGATCGAGTACTCCATCTGAATTGCGGTGATCGGGTGGATTTGATGTGCCCGACGAAGCTCGTTGGAGGTTACCTCGGATAATCCGATGTGTTTGATCTTGCCGGCTTGAACCAGTTCAGCGTAGGCTCCGACGGTCTCCTCGATCGGCACGCGGCTATCAACCCTGTGGTAGTAGTACAGGTCCACTTCGTCGACACCGAGTCGTTGCAGGCTCGCATCGAGACATTCCTTGATGAAGGCCGGATCGCCATTGGCTCGTGGATCGCCCGGGTTTTTTGGGCGAACAATGCCAGCCTTGGTGGCCAGCGTAACTTCATCGCTGCGCGTCTTGAGCACCCGGGACAGCAGGGACTCATTATGTCCTTCGCCGTAAATGTTGGCGGTGTCGAGGAAAGTAACTCCGCTATCGATGACGTGATTTAGGGTGCGCAGAGATTCGTCATCCTCGGCCGAGCCATAGGGTCCGCTAAGTGACATGCTCCCGAACCCTTGACCGGTTATCTGCAGCCCTTGCCCGAGCTCGATGGTGCCTACCTTGATGTCCTGTGCCATGCGAATCCCTCATGTCTGCATTGTTATCTATTATCGAGCCTAACTAAGAGGTCCTAAGTATGACGTCAAAACGGGTTGATTGTTGAGATTCGTTAACTTGCCTCTATGCGACACGCCGAGAATAAATTGTCCCTGATATGGGCAAAGAGACTGAGTCTCAAAAGAGGTCGATCATCTCAGAGTAAAGTTTTTGCCATGGTCCCTGCGGTGCGTGAACGAGTGCGCGAGAAGATGAAGGTCGAGTTGGCAGAACAGATCTATACCCTGTTCGCCGAGCAAGGACTGGAGAACGTTACTGCACAGCAAGCCGCTCAATCAGTGGGCATTTCCCGGGCTACCTTCTTCAGGTATTTCTCCTCGAAGGAAGATGCGGTGATCACCGCCCTAGGTTCGCTGAATGTGCATTTTTCTGAAGCGTTGGCGTCCATGGCCTCTCATCCTGGAGAAAGCCTGCTGGAACTTTTGCGCCGAAGCTTTGAATCGACGGTCGTGGCCGCAGAACAAGACCCAGAAGCCCTACGGGGACGAATTCAGCTGGTGTGGGGGAGTCCCGCGTTGCGCGCCAGCTGGCAAGAATTTAGACGTGAGCAGCAGGCTTCCCTGGCGCAGGCATTATCGTCATTTTGCGCCAACGTTCGTCGGGCGGAAACCTCTGCGCTGCTGGCCATGGCGCTCTATGACCACGCGTTAGTTCGCTGGGTTAGCGCGCCCGAAGAAAGCTTGCGCGAAATCCTAGATGAAGCATTCGACTTTGCCGCCATGATCGATGATCAGTGGGCCGGCGCGAAATAGCTTCCGCAGTGGGGCTACGGCAGGCGAAGAACTTTCATGGCGTTCGTGAGGAACTGAGCGGGGCTGAGTTCGTTGGATTGCGCCCAGCGGATCCACGCAGAGAAGGTGACGCTGCCAAAGGCCACCGAAAGGTAGTGGGCCTCATCTACGCTGAGTCCGCCGTCCACTAGATGCTGCAGCATTTGCCCGTTTTGCGGGGCCATCCGCAGGGGCGCCTGGGCCAACAGTTCGGGTTGTTCTGCGATCAGACGCAGTCGGCCGCGGGTGACTTCCAGATCCGGTAGAGATCGCAGGGCGGCTTGGATTGCCTCATGCATGGCGTCCAGCAGCCGCATGTCAGAGCCTTGTGCGGCATCCAATGCCTGTTCTGAAATTTCAGCGGCTTCGAGCAGTCCTCCCCACACCAGATCCGCCTTGGATGCGAAGTAGCGGTAGAGGCTTTTGCGTCCGATTCCGGCCACTTCGGCAATTTGCGCCATGGAGACCTCGCCGTAACCGTGTTTGGCAAAGAGCTCTAAGGCGGTGCGGGCAACCAAATCCGGATTGATGCTCTGCGGGCGTCCGGAGAGGCGTATGGGGGAGAGATCCTGAGTGTCCGGCATATCTCAAGTATGACGCATTGAGTTATGACACCCTGTGTCATAACATGAAGTTATTATTCAAAAACACTCAAGAGGAGCAGGTATGAGCACCGAAAACCTTTGGCAGGAAAAAATCACCCCGGCACGTTTTGACGGCAAAACCGTCATTGTCACCGGTGCAGGCTCGGGCATCGGCAAGGCGACCGCCCTGCGCGTGGCAAAGGAAGGCGGCAAGGTGATCGCTGCCGATATCAGTGGCGAGCGTCTGGGCGAATTGGTCGCGGAAAATCCGCAGCTGAGCATCGTTGTAGTAGCCGGCGACATCACCGACCAGCACGTCATTGACCAGATCGTTGCCGCTGGCGAAGGCAAAATCGATGCCCTGGCTAACGTCGCTGGAATTATGGACAAGTTTGAGCCCATCCATGAAATCGAAGACGCCACCTGGGAGCGCGTGTTCAACGTGAATGTGAACTCGATCCTGAAGCTGACCCGGTCCGTAATGCCGCCAATGCTAGCGGCCGAAAACGGCACGGTGGTGAACGTCGCCTCTGAAGCTGGGCTGCGCGGCGCGGCAGCCGGCGTTGCCTACACCGCCTCGAAGCATGCGGTGGTTGGCATGACCAAAAACTCGGCCGTCATGTACGGGAAGAAGGGAATCCGCTTCAACGCAGTCGCCCCCGGTGCGGTGCAGACCAACATCGAAGCGCCAATGGATTCAGCGTATGCCCAGCAGATGATTGCGCCGCTGATGAGCATCATTCCCGGGATGGCAACCGCGGCTCAGCTGGCAGCCTCGATTACCTTCCTGCTCAGCGACGACAGCACCAACATCAACGGTGTGGTGCTTGCCTCGGACACCGGGTGGAGCGCCATTTAAGGCCTGAGGAAGATGGTCCGGGTGCGCTTTTCTGGAATTTCAATGACGTTTGGGCGAAATTTCAGATGGGCCCTGAAGCCAGAAATTCAGCGACGTAAGCGCAGGTCCGGGGAATTTCTCCGGACCTGGAGGTATTGCTTCACCGCTGCTTCCGCGATGCGTCGTTCCACGCTGATTATGCGTTCGCAGGCCTGCCGGGTTTCCGCTGGAAGAGCGGGATCCTTAATGGCTTTCTCAAGATATGCGCGGGTCATCACGCTGTCCTGATGGTTGCCGAGGATGCGTTGCAGCTTGCGGACCCTGCGGCCCAACGCGAGCGCATGTTTGGGGTGGATCGCCGCTGTCGCTTCAGTGGCGTGCAGCAGTCGTTTAGTGTCCTTGCGCAGCCGGTGCAACGCTTCCTCGCGCCCGCGTCCGGGTTTGCTTCGCAGCGTGGCCCGGAATGAGCGATCCGCAAGCCGGGCTTGAATGTTGACCAAGGTGGCGATCTTGGCCCGGGTTGGCCGGTCAACCGGGCCGGAAGCCGGGGGATCATCTCGAAATTGTTCGAGATTCTTCAGGAGCCGGCGGTAGCGTTTGGAACCCAGCCGCCTGCGTGTCCGCTCGTATCCGGTGGTGTATTCCGTGTGGAACCCATGTTCGAGTGCTTCGGAAATTTTCGTGGTTTGCCATTCGGCTGGCAGATCGTTGATGCGGGTGCGAAGCCGATCGAGGATGACTTCAGCATCCCGGGCGTGGCCCAGGACCCCGGAAAGCCATTTCAATTCCCGACTCAGGAATTGGCAGGAGTCCGTTTCGAGAAAGTTTCCGTAGATTTCTAGGACCGAGCGCAGACGCCGCGTTGCGGTCCGCATGCCGTGGATTGCCTCGGGATCTCCAGAACGTGCCCGTGGCTCTTGGGCACGGAGCTCGGCGAATTGATCGTTGAGGAATGAAAGGGCTACGCCAAGCATCGACGGTTCCACGCCGGTTGAGGCGCCGGTGACGCATGATCGAGCTAAGGGATTCCTGGGTGATCGGGAATTGGCCACGCGGCGGCTCCTCTCGATTCTTTGGTCGACATGCCCGATTCTAGATCGCTGGCATGAACGCCGGTAGAGGTTGAGGGGCTCGGGCAGGGCAGCTCCTGGGACCAACGGCCGCGGGTGATTTATGAAGCAGCCCGGCTGAGCATCGAAGCATCATTGCTCAAGTTCATTTCTGGGCTGGAAAGTACCTCGCAGCACAATCCGCTAGCCGGTCCGATGCCCATTAAACCTATGGCTCGTTGACGCCGGGCAATATTGCTCAAAATCTGCGGAAGCGAATCGCCAGTATCTGCACCGAGGGGCTCGCTTTGTGCGCTGACGATGTCAAAAGAGCATTCAAGGTGCAGACCCATGTTGAAGGCAGGCGGGGCTTGCCTCGCTAGCCACCATGCGGGCAATGCTGCCCCAGCCCGGAAGGGGATTTTGCGCGGGCGACGGTGAGTGCGGATTATTCCGCCACGGCGACCAACTGCCGGCCCAGCTCTCGGGCGGCTTCCTGCAACTCCGGCACGGCCGATCTGATAAATACTTCGTCCACGCGGGTGACCGGCCCGGAGACCGAGATGGCCATCGGGGTCGGCGCCCCGGGAACCGGAACGGCGATGCAGCGCACGCCGAGCTCTTGCTCTTCTTCATCGATGGCGTACCCGCGCTCACGGGTGGCTTCAACATCGGTGAACAGCTTGCCCAGGGTGGTGATAGTGTTGGCGGTCTTCGGCGGCATGCCTGCCTGGGCGACCAGGCGCTGCACGCGTTCGTCGTCTAGTACCGAAAGCACCGCCTTGCCGACTCCCGAATTGTGGAGCATGGCGCGCCGGCCCACCTCGGTGATCATCCGCATTGAGTGCGGGGACTGCGCCTGGGCAATATAGGTGACCATGTCGCCGTCCAGTACCGCGATGTTGGCTGATTCGCCCAGCTTGCCTACCAGTTCCTTGAGCACCGGGGAGGCCAAGGCGCCAAGCTGGCGATTGGCCACCTCGCCCAGGCGGATCAATCGTGGGCCCAGCGAGTAGCGGCGGTTGGGCAGCTGGCGGACGTAGCCAACGCCAACCAGGGTGCGCAGCAGGCGATGAATGGTGGGCAGCGGCAGGGGAGTGTCTGCGGCCAGCTCGCTGAGCGCCGCTTCGCCTCCGGCCCGGGCGATGACTTCCAGAAGTTCAAAGGCTCGTTCAACGGACTGAACTCCACCGGTAGTGGACTTGCTGGCGGTCTGCGTCATCTGCTGCTCCTTCTAGGGTACTGATTTTGGAAGTAGCTTACGTTTTAGTTCTACGATGCGAAATCCTAGCCCCCAGAATACCCCGAAAACTCCATTTTCTTCCACGATCCGAAAATTAATGGCAAAAAAATCGTGCTTCAGCACACAAAACCCTCTTGCATTTTCATTTTGAGGATAATAGTATCCACTATACGGAAAACATTTACAGGAGGATCTGATGGCAGCACCAAGCCCGGGATATTCGTTGACGCTTCGCGTAGAGACCCCAGCATCGATAACCGCGACCAGCGAACTGGCCGCGGCGGTAGGTTCAGCTGGTGCCCACATCACGGCCTTGGATGTCACCGAATCGCACCATACCCACATGGTGGTCGACGTTTCCTGCAACACCGCCGACGTCGCCCACGGCGATACGGTACGCGATGCCCTGAACAATCTCGACGGGGTGAATGTCCGCAACGTTTCGGACCGCACCTTCTTGATGCACCTCGGCGGAAAGCTTTCGGTGACGCCCAAGGTGGCGCTGCGCAACCGCGATGACCTCTCCCGGGCCTATACCCCTGGTGTTGCCCGCGTCTGCATGGCAATCGCGGAGAATCCGGCAGATGCCCGCAACCTCACGATCAAGCGCAATACCATCGCCGTGGTCACCGACGGGTCGGCCGTGCTCGGGCTGGGCAATATCGGTCCGGCCGCCGCGCTGCCGGTGATGGAAGGCAAGGCAGCGCTGTTCAAGCAGTTCGCCGACGTGGATGCCTGGCCGGTCTGCCTCGACACCCAGGACACCGACGAGATCGTCAGCATCGTCAAGGCCTTGGCCCCGGTCTACGGCGGGGTCAACCTCGAAGACATTGCCGCCCCGCGCTGCTTCGAGATCGAAGCCCGCCTACGCGAGGAGCTGGACATTCCGGTCTTCCACGACGATCAGCACGGAACCGCCATCGTGACGCTGGCCGCCCTGGTCAATGCGCTGAAGGTAGTGGACAAGGAGCTCGCGAACCTGCGCATTGTGGTTTCCGGCGTCGGCGCCGCCGGCAATGCCATCATCGCGCTGCTCAAGGCCCGTGGCGCACGCAATATCGTCGCCTGCGGACGCAACGGAGCGATCAACCGCAGCGAACGCTACACCGATGCGCACCGGACCTGGCTGGCCGAAAACACCAACCCCGAGAACTTCACCGGAACGCTGAAGGAAGCCGTGGTCAACGCCGATGTCTTCATCGGCGTTTCGGCGCCAAACGTTCTGGACGAAAACGACATCGCCGCGATGAACGAACGCGCGATCGTCTTCGCCATGGCCAACCCGGATCCGGAAGTGGACCCCGCGGTCGCAGGCCGCCACGCAATGGTGGTCGCCACCGGGCGCAGCGACTTCCCGAACCAGATCAACAACGTGCTGGCCTTCCCCGGATTCTTCCGCGGACTGCTGGACGCCGGCGTTGCCGAGATCACCGACGCCATGCTCTTAGCCGCGGCAGATGCGATCGCCGCCCGGGTTGCACCGGAAGAGCTGAACCCCGGGTTTATTGTCCCTTCGGTCTTTGACCCGCTGGTCGCCGGGAACGTGGCCGCCGCGGTGGTCCAAGCGGCCGGAAAGCAGTAGACCCGCACGTAAATATTGTCGCTGGAACACGACACTGACAGGTTAAGGAGCACCATGACCATCTCAATTACACGAATCCCAGAGGTAAGCGGCGCACAAGCGATTCTCAGCGCTGAGGCGCTGGCTTTCATTGAAAAGCTGCACGAAAAGTTCGCCGGCACGCGCGACGAGCTGCTGGAAGCACGCGGTGCGCGCCGCCAGCAGTTCTCCGAGGCGCGCGCCATCGACTTCGACCCGCAGACCGAGGCGGTGCGCACCGGTGACTGGAAGGTCGCCGAGGCCCCCGCAGCGCTGCGCGACCGCCGCGTGGAGATCACCGGCCCGGCAAGCCCGGCCAAAATGGCCATCAACGCGCTGAACTCAGGCGCCAAGGTCTGGCTTGCGGACCTGGAGGATGCCTCGACCCCGAGCTGGTCCAATGTCATCGACGCGATCGCCAACCTGAACGCGGCGGCCCGCGGGGATCTGTCCTTCACCTCGCCGGAAGGCAAGACCTACGCGCTGCGCACCGACGCGCCACGCGCGGTTGTTGTGGTCCGCCCCCGCGGCTGGCACCTGCCGGAGAACAACGTGCTGATCAACGGCAAGCCCGCCATCGGCGCGCTGGTCGACTTCGGCCTGCACTTCTTCCACAATGCCAAGGTGCTCGCCGAATCGGGCCAGGGGCCGTTCTACTACCTGCCGAAGATGGAGCACTACCTGGAGGTGCGCCTGTGGAACGAGGTGTTCACCTTCGCGCAGGCGGAGCTGGGCATCGAGTACGGCACCGTGCGCGCCACGATGCTCATCGAAACGATTCCGGCGGCCTTCCAGATGGAAGAGTTCCTCTACGAACTGCGCGACCACGTCTCGGGTCTGAATGCCGGACGCTGGGATTACCTGTTCTCCATCATCAAGACCTTCCGCGAGGCGGGCGACGCGTTCATCATGCCGGACCGCTCGGCCGTGGCCATGACCGCACCGATGATGCGCGCCTACACCGAGCTGCTGGTCAAGACCTGCCACAAGCGCGGCGCCTTCGCGATGGGAGGCATGGCCGCCTTCATCCCGAACCGCCGAGAACCAGAGGTCACCGCCGCGGCCTTCGCCAAGGTCCGCGAAGACAAGAGCCGCGAAGCCACCGACGGCTTCGACGGCTCCTGGGTTGCCCACCCGGACCTCGTGGAAATCTGCCGGGAAATCTTCGACGCCGCCTTGGGAGATAAGCCAAACCAGATCGACCGCCAGCGTCCAGAGGTCGAGGTCACCGCCGCGCAGCTGCTCGACGTGGCCAGCGCCCCGGGCGAGGTCACCGAGGCCGGGGTGCGCGCCAACCTGTACGTCGCGGTGAACTACGTGGCCGTCTGGCTTTCGGGCAACGGCGCGGTAGCCATCCACAACCTGATGGAAGATGCCGCGACCGCGGAGATCTCCCGCTCGCAGATCTGGCAGCAGATCCGCAACGAGGTCGTGGCCGCCGACACCGGCAGCACCATCACCACGCAGCTGGTCTCCACGATCCTGGCCGAAGAGGTTGAGCGGCTGCGCTCCGAAGTCGGCAACGCGGAACAGTTCGCCGCCTACTACCAGCCGGCAGCCGAGCTGATCGCCACGCTGACCAGCGGCAAGGATGAGGACTTCGCCGACTTCTTGACCACCCCAGCGTACGAACTATTGGATAAGGAATTCGTGACCAAAGCATGAGCAATCTCTTCGATGAGTCAACCCTAGCGGCCGTGGAAGCACGGCTGGCCGACACCGACAAGCTCCTCGCTCACGGCTACCCGGGGGAGAGCGGAGCGCGCCAGCCGGTGCACACCGTGTACGTTCCCGGGGACCGGTTCACCGGCGAACTTGCCGCGCAGTGGGGCGCCGCAGCCCTCGCGGTCGCCGGCGGTGCCGCGGGACTCGGCGAGCTGGCGGCCACGCTGGGACTCGCCGAGCCCGAGCGGCTCGGTGCCTTGGCGGCGGCCAAGCTAGAGGTTGAACCCATCGAAGATCTGCGCCTCGATTTCGAGGATGGCTACGGCAACCGGCCGGATGCCGAGGAGGACGCGCACGCACTAGCCGCCGCCGACTCGGTATCCGCCGCCGTAGCCGCCGGGCAGGCTCCGGCCTGCCTGGGCATCCGCTTCAAATGCTTCGAGGCCCCGACCCGGGCCCGCGGCATCCGCACCCTGGATCTTTTCATCTCCCGGCTGCTTGAAAACGGTCCGCTGCCCGACGGGCTGCGGCTGACCCTGCCCAAGGTCAGCACCGTAGCTCAGGTCGAGGCGATGGTATTCCTCGCCGAGAAGCTGGAGCAGAATCATGGGCTCGAAGCCGGAGAGATCCGCTTCGAGGTGCAGGTAGAGACGCCGCAGGTGATCATCGCGGCCGACGGAAGCCACCCGGTGGCGCAGCTGATCCACGCCGGCCAAGGCAGAATTTCCTCCCTGCACTACGGCACCTACGACTACTCGGCCTCCCTTGGCGTCGCAGCCGCCTACCAATCGATGGAGCACCCGGTCGCCGACTTCGCCAAGGACGTCATGCAGGTGGCGGTCGCGGGCACCGGGGTGGAGCTATCGGACGGCTCCACCAACATCATTCCGGCCGGAGACCCGGAGAATATTGCGGCGGCCTGGGCTCTGCATGCCCGACTGGTGCGCCGCCACCTGGAACGCGGGATCTACCAGGGCTGGGATATGCACGCGAATCAGCTGCCCACCCGCTACCTGGCAACCTTCGCCTTCTTCCGCGAAGGTTTGCAGGCCGCGGCGACGCGGCTGCGCAACTACGTCCACCGGATCGACTCGGCCATCATGGACGAACCGGCCACCGCGCGAGCCCTGGCCCGCTATATCCACCGCGGCGTGAGCTGCGGTGCGGTGAGCGCAGAAGAAGTCCAGGAACTAGCCCAAATCTCAACCGCCGAACTCGAAGCGATCGCGCTGAACCGTTCACATGCCTAGGAGGAACATCATGACCGCAGCAGCCGCGCAAAAAGCCGCGTACTACACCAACTTCGGCGGCCACCCGCCGCAAACAGACCTGTTGACCGATCGCGCGATCGTCACCGAGGCCTACACCGTCATCCCCAAGGGGGTGCTGCGCGATATCGTCACCAGCGTGTTCCCCGAATGGTCCAGCACCCGCGCCTGGGTGCTCAACCGTCCGGTGGCCGGGGGCGCCACCACCTTCGCCCAGTCCATCCTCGAAGTCTCTCCCGGCGGAGGAGCGGCCAAGCCGGAACCGCAGGCCGAGGTATCGGGATTCATCTTCGTGCTGGGCGGTGAATTGACCCTGGTGATCGAGGGCCAAGAGCATGTGCTCACCGATTGCGGCTACGCCTACCTGCCGGCCGGAGCCAACTGGTCCGCGCGCAACGACGGCGCCGAGGTGGCGAATTTCCACTGGATCCGCAAGCGCTACGAGCCGGCGGCCGGCGTGGCGGCGCCGGGGCCGGTAGTGGGCAACGAACGCGACGTGGAACCGGGCGAGATGCCGGGCACCGACGGCAAATGGCGCACCACCAGGATGCTCGACCCGAATGACATCGCCTTCGACTTCGGGGTGAATATCGTGACCTTCGAACCCGGGGCCTCGATTCCCTTCGCCGAAACCCACGTTATGGAACATGGCCTCTATGTCCTGGAAGGCAAGGGGGTCTACCGCTTGAACGGCGGCTGGGTCGAGGTCGAGGCCGGAGACTACATGTCACTGCGCGCCTTCTGCCCGCAGGCCTGCTACGCCGGCGGGCCGAGCAACTTCCGCTACCTGCTGTACAAGGATCAGAACCGCCAGGTCGCGTTGTAGGCCATTAAAGGGCGCTGGCTGCGGAACTCGTTGAGTTCCGCAGCCAGGGTGGGGCTTGCTACCAAGCAGGCAGGGCCGGGATCGGTCCATCTGCCTCGATGTGCCGCGCCTGGCCGCGGGCGAGCCATTCGATGAGGCCTTCGCGGTCCGAGCGGACCTTCAGCGCCCCGTCGCCGATAACCCATTCGTCGCCTTCTTCGGTCACCAGCGTCATGCCCGGGGCATTCTTCACGCGCATGGTGCGTACCGCGGCCTCCACGGCATTTTCCTGGGAATCCGGGTCCGCCTCCTCGATGGTCCAGGCGGTGTCCAGGTCGTGGTGGTGGATGACGATCTCCGCGATCCGAAGCGCCACGATGGAGGTCGCCGGGATGATCTTGCCGTGCAGATCCACCTCTTCGACCGCCAGCTCGCCGGTGAGGCGCTCGGACTGCTCGGCGAAGAACGCCGCCGCGTCGCGGAAACCGGCGAGCAGTTCTTCGCGGGGCAAGGCGGCAAGCTCGGCGATTTCTGCGTTGCGCGCCTCGGTGGACGCATAAAGCTGCTGCGGTTCGCCGGTAATGGCCCAATCGATGAGCTTGACCAGGGTGCGGCCGTTGGATGCTAGGTGGGCGATGACATGCGCACGGCTCCATCCCTCGCAGAGGGAATCGGCGGCCAGTTCATCGGCGGACAGGGTTTCAATCGTGGCCATCATCATCGAGGTTTCACGGTTGAGTCGGGAGAGATCTGAGTGCAATCGGGCGGTGTTGATCATGCTGTCACCCTACCAATGGGTGGTTTGAAAATGACTCGGAAAACCGGCTCTTCAGGATTCAGGG
>NZ_NRGT01000052.1:0-2157 GCF_002332285.1 Glutamicibacter sp. BW77
GCCCGCTTCAGGTGCTGCATGTCGAGGTTGTTCAGCGGCTTATCTGAACCTTCATCTGTATAGCGGTTATTGCACGATCTGAAAATTTGAAACTAGTTTTCTGCGTCGATCGAGACTCGGCGTGGACTTTGCCCCCGAGGGCAGTACGAAGTCACGAGCAAAGGCGTCCAAGTCCTGTGTCTTCCAGCGGTCGGCTAGGTCAATGCAACTACTGGCAGACAGCTGCCCTGAAATATCGATGCTGAGCAGTCTTATTGCCGCAAAATCCGGGTCCCAGTCACTTTCCTCAAGCAACTTGAATCCCGCTTCAGTGTCGTATAGCCGGTTGCTAATTTCTTCTGAATGTTGGTACCAATAAGCCGCCAATGCGAGGTCTTTTGCGTCCTTATCGCTGCTGTAGTGGACTGAGCGGTCAATCCAAGCCCTCATTTTTAGCGCCGCGTACCCAGCCGGTTGTGGCAGTCGTATGTTCTGTCCGGTAGGAAGGCGGAGAGTGATAGATCGGCTGTAGACGTCCTGGAATCCGAAGACCACAAGTTCTTCGCCTCGCGGTGCGGGGGAGCTGATGCCTTCTGGATCCTCTATGGCACCAAACGGCATGATGTCCACTGGTGTTTTTGCAATTATGTAACGGATCCCGTTGCTTCCGCTTTTCGGATACAAGGCGTCTATGCGCTCGGTAATTTTCCAGTCGTCGACGGCGATAGCTATGTCCGCATCGCTTGTGGATCGCACCTCGAAAGCATGACCAAGCGCTGAATGGATGATATCCCGACTACCAGCGCCTATAAGAAGAACGTTCTCCGGAATAAGCGGAGTATTGCGGGTCAGCTCTTCGATCACTGGCGAAATCGTGTCAAAAAGACGAACGTCTACGCGGTTCAAATTGATCATAGAGAGGATTCTCGCAATTGAATGGCGGCTTCACGTTGACGACCGTCATTGGATGCGAGGAGGTCCGCATACGTGAGTAGTAGAGGAGCCTGATAAATTCCAGGATGATCTGGCTCATCCGGCGCTTCCCAAAATTTCTGGCGAATGAATATATTGGGCGCTTCATTATCGCGCCGCCACCTGCGTGCCCGCAATAAGCTCATTGGGAGGCCGTCGGTATAAAGAACTACACTTTCCGGCTGGACTAGAACTGGAGCGGCGGCTTCGCCTCCAACATAAACCGTCTGGTCGTTAATTTTCAGATTGCTCCAGTCGCCGGCGAAGTGATGCGTTCTTGACTGTGAGCCAAGGCCGGTGGGATATGAAGCCGCCCATTGATCGATAAGGATTTCGCGTTGTTGGGACGACAGCTTCCTGTGATCATCGAGGAAACCGTACTGAGTGAGCAGTTCTAATGTCTCTTGCGTCTGGCCGATAGATGTTCCAGCGGCACGGGCAAGCTGGCGGATTGGACCTTGGAGCAATCCGGGCCAAGTGAGGAAGGCAAATATGATCTGGGATCGTTTCAGGCTGAAGAGGTTCACGCCGCCACGTTTCAGCTGGGTGTAGCGCTGAGTGGATGATCGCGGCGCACGTCGTCCGCGAATATCAATATGAACGCCTTCGAAACTAACAAATGCATTGCCAGCTTGATCGATGTAGTTAATGCCCTGTAACCGGAAGATTTCGGCGCTTCGTTCTGTGATGCGTGGGCCGACAAGCAGAAGCTTCCGACACCCGTCTAGAGTACGGTCGCGCCATTGTTGAGAAGTCGCAGTCAGGGTATCTGTGTACCCAAGTAAAAACTTACCTTGACCATGCTCATGAGCAAGCGTTACCGCCAGCGCATCATCTGTAGATATACGAGCGAAATCGGTGTTCTCAATGATTTTCAGCCCTAACTCTTCGAATCGCTCGAGTAGGCCAGCTGCGAGTTCTCTGTTCATCACAATCCCTCATGTTCAACGTAACTGCATTTTCATTCTAAATGAAAAATGCGTAATAGTGAACGCTAAAGTGTGAATTCTCGTTCTTGGTGGATCTAGTCCCACGGGATCTTCGAGTGGATAGTGTTGATTCTTGGGTTCAATGCGGCACGGTCGTCGCAAGATCCCAAAGGTTCAGGATATTGCAACTGTTAGAACCCGCCCAATTATGGTCCCGGAGTGAGTGCCGGCTGCTCGAATACTAAGTTCCGCGCGCTTAGTAGTACACCGCCAGCGG